>NZ_RAWC01000378.1:0-3981 GCF_003611685.1 Corallococcus sp. CA049B
CCCCACCTCCACCCCCAGGTTGAAGCCCACGAGCGCTGTCACCAGGCCCGTCCCCAACCCGTAGCCGCCGAGCACGCTCGCGAAGCCCAGCCCATGCACCAGGCCGAACAGGAAGGTGAGCCCCGCGCGGTGCCCGTGCCGGCGCAAGAACAGGTTCTCCAGCGCCATGTAGAGGATGGACGCGGCGATCGCGGCCTCGGCCCACCGCGTGCCCCGCGCGTCCAGCGTCACCAGGCCCAGGGCCGTGAGCCCCAGCGTCAGCGAGTGCGCCAGCGTGAAGGACGTCACCAACAGGAGGATCCGCCGGAACGAGCCGCCCACCAGCAGCACGGCGAAGAGGAACAGGAGATGATCCGCCCCGGCCAGGATGTGGCGGATGCCCTCGCCCACCCAGCCGGCGAACCCGTTCACCGCCTCGGGCGCGACCTCGATTTCATGGGCGTGGGCGGCGGCCGGCCCCCACAGGAGCAGGGCCAGCAACACCCGCCGGGCTGCGGGGAACGGCTTCATCGCGCGAAGGAGCCTGCCCTCCGCGCGCCCTGCCCGTCCACTACTCGCGCACGAACTCCAGCTGCACCTGCTGCCGGCCCGAAAGCCCGCCGTGGTGCGCGCCGCAGCGCGGACAGACCATCGGCTGATCCCACTCCCACTGCGCCTGCACCTCGTCCCCGCAGCAGACCATGGGGAGCGTGCGCAGCAGCTCCTCGTCCGGAGGCAGCGGCCGGGGCAGCGGCTCCGGCGCCACGGAGACGAAGGTGGGCCGCGGGTTCTGGGACAGCGTGCGCTGCACGTACGCCAGCTGCTCGTACCGCACGTGGTTCGCCCACGCGCGCGCCATCCGCTCCACGTGCGCGGACTGCTCCGGCGTGAGCCACGCGTCCGGCAGCGCGCGGTGGCCACAGTAGAGGCAGTGCCACGCGGGCAGCGCCTCCGCCGTGTACGCCTCGTGGAGGTTCTCGAAGGGGAAGTAGCCCGCGAGCAGCCGCTGGAGCATCCCCGCGTCGTGGCGGCTGGGCCGCGTCTTGAAGGAGCGCTGGCAGCGGGGACATTCGCGCCGCACGAAGCCCGCCTTGTCCCGCGGCAGCTCCAGCCACGCCATGTCCAGCTCCGGCAGGTTCATGCCAGCCCCCGCCGGCGCCCCACCGACGCGACGGCCAGCACGAACGCGACGACGGAGAACACCAGGAGGAGGTGCACCCACTGCCCCTCCGTCGAACCGGTGATCAGCCCCATCACCCACAACACCATCAAGATGATGCCCATGGTCCAGTACACGCCACGCCTCCCGCCACACAGGGCCCCGAAAGTCAGACCGGGCGCAAGCTAGGGACGCGGAGGCAGCGCGGCAACAGGTGGAGCTTTCTGCAGGGTCAGGTTGGGAAACAAACTTCCCAGGCCGGGCATTTTTTCCGGATGCCGTGGGGCCAGGCGGGTGCTGTTTCAGCCCCTCTCTTAAGGATCCGTGAGGCAGCTGGCGCACGCCACGTACGCTGGCACGTTGCCTGCTTAGCCGCTGGGTGTGGGCGAGTCAGCGGGCGCGGGCGGTTGGGGCGCCAGGGGAGGGCGAGATGCGGGGTTGGACGGTGGCGATGGTGGCGGCGGCGGTGCTGGTGGGGACGAACGCTGTGGCTTTCCCGGTGCAGGTGCCGGTGGGTGCCCAGGGTGAAGCACCGGACGTCGCGGCCCTGAGGGCGCAGCTGGCGGAGAAGGACGCACAGCTCAAGGCGGCCCTGGCGCGGCTGCAGCAGTACGAGGATGAAGCGGACTACCTCCGCGCGGAGCAGCTGGGCGTGGCCGAGGCCGTGCGCGCCTCCGGGCTCCCGGAGCGGCAGCAGCGCCGGCTGGCGGTGGCCATCGTCCGCGAGGCGGAGCGCAACAACCTGGATCCGCTGCTGGTGGTGGCGCTGATCCGCTGCGAGTCCTCCTTCAACAACTACGCGGTGTCCGGCGTGGGCGCCATGGGCCTCATGCAGGTGATGCCGGACACGGGCAAGTACCTGGCGGAGAAGTCCGGCTGGCGGCTGGGCCGTCACACCAACCTCTTCGACTTCGAGACGAACGTGAACCTGGGCACGGCCTACCTGGCGGACCTCATCAACCGCTTCGGCTCCGTGGAGGGCGCGCTCGTCGCCTACAACGCGGGCCCCGGGCTGGCCAGGCGCATCCTCGCCAAGAAGGAAAACCGGGTGAAGTTCATGGCCGGCTACCCCGCCAAGGTCGTGAAGGAGTTCCGCAAGCTGAAGGCCCAGCAGGAGCGCGCCATCAGCCTGCGTGCCGAGCAGCCGACAGCCGACCGCAAGGGTTGACCGCTGCGTGACACGCGCTTCGCTCGGTCGCCAACACTCCAGCCGAAGTTGCATGCCCGCCACTGACCTGATCGCAGGTGAAGGTGCACTGTTCGGCTCCGGCTGTGCACCCCCACCCCCCGGTGGGAGCCCGGACCCTCCCTGGTCCGGAAACGTGCGGCAGCCGCCATTCACATCGCGAGCTGCACACACGTGCATACCTCAGCGGGAGCGCGGATCATGACGGGGCTTCAGATTCATCGGCAGGAGGAGGCGGCGGGTCGGATCACGCTGCGCCTGGAAGGAACGCTGGACGGCCGCACGGCCCAGGAGCTGCGCAACTCGCTCCAGGCGCTGGGCCAGAGCGAAGTCGTGCTGGACTTCGCGCACCTGCGTGAGTTCAAGGACAGCGCGGTGGGCATCCTGACCCACGGCTTGAAGGACGGCGCCGTGCAGATGCGCGGGCTGGCCACGCACCACGAGCGGATGTTCCGCTACTTCGGCGTGCTGTCCTCGCCGACGACGCACCGGGCGTACTACACGCCCGAGGACATCCTCTCCGTCTGATTCGGGTGGGCCCTCCGGGCCGCGTGCATCCCCCGGCGAGCGCCCGCGCCTCCAAGGCAGGCGGGCATCCGGCGAGGAACACGGGCGGCCTGGAGGGGTGCCGGCTGGCGTTCGCCTGGGCTAGAGTCCGCGCCCAGATGACCCAGCCCGCTCGCGTCCTCGGTCCCGTTCCCTCCCCTGCTTCCGCACGCGCGGTGATGGAGCGGCTCGCCGCCCAGCTTGGCCGCGCCGTGCAGGGCAAGCCGGAGGAGGTGCGGCGCGTCGTCACCTGCGTGGTGGCAGGCGGGCACCTGCTCTTGGAGGACATGCCCGGCGTGGGTAAGACGACGCTGGCGGAGGCCCTGGCCCGCGCGTGCGCGCTGTCCTTCTCCCGCATCCAGTTCACCGCGGACCTGCTGCCGGCGGACATCCTGGGCGCGCAGGTGTTCCACGCGCAGACGGCCACCTTCTCCTTCCGTCCCGGGCCGCTGTTCCGGCAGCTGGTGCTGGCGGACGAGCTCAACCGCGCGCCCCCGCGCACCCAGTCCGCGCTCCTGGAGGGCATGGCCCAGGGCCAGGTGTCGCTGGACGGGCAGACCCACGCGCTGCCCTCGCCCTTCACGGTGGTGGCCACCCAGAACCCGGTGGACTTCTCCGGCACCTATCCGCTGCCGGACTCGCAGCTGGATCGCTTCCTCGTGCGCCTGTCCCTGGGCCACCCGGCGCCGGACGTGGAGGCGCGCCTGCTCACCACGCGCGGCGCGGCGTCTCCGCTGCCGTCGGTGGAGGCCGTGACGGGGCCGGAGGAGCTGGCGTCGCTGCGTGACTTCGTCCAGGACGTGAAGCTGGACGCGGCGGTGGCGGACTACGTGGTGCGGCTGGCGCGGGCCACGCGCGAGCACGGCGACCTGGAGCGCGGCGCGTCCACCCGCGCGGTGCTGGCGCTGGGGTCCGCGGCCCGGGCCCAGGCCCTGTGGGAGGGGCGCGACTTCGTCACCCCCGGCGACGTGCGCGCCATGCTGGTGTCCTGCTGGGCGCACCGCGTGCTCTTGAGGAGCGCCGTGCAGGGCGTGTCCGCGCGGGACGAGGCGGCGCACCTGGTGGAGGAGATCGCCCGCAAGGTGGCGGCGCCCCGGTGAAGGCCCCCGCC
>NZ_RAWC01000379.1:0-3977 GCF_003611685.1 Corallococcus sp. CA049B
CCCCGGGGTGGCGGGGTTCGCGGAGGCGGCCGGGCGGCGCTCGGGGGCCCGGAAGCCCAGGCCCACGGACGGCAGGAAGGTCATCCCGCCCAGGTCCCGCTTCTGCCCGAAGACATGGGGGTTGCAGAAGACGTAGCCCCCGGTGAGCTCCGCGTAGAAGTGCACGTACTTGTAGCCCACCGCGAAGCCCACCGTGGAGCCCACGAAGTGGCTGTTCACCGTGGACGGGAGGCTCGCGTCGAAGCCCGTCACCGGCTTGCCCTGCTGGGAGAAGTCCACCAGCTGGGCGTCCAGCCGGGTGTGGCTGAAGACGTACTTGGGGGCGCCGTAGAGCTTGAACACGTCGCCGTACTCCGCGCTCAGGTACAGCGGCACCTCCACGTCGGTCCGGCTGAAGTCCCCCAACTGGACGACCTCCAGGACGTCCATCACCGCCCCGGAGAACAGGTACTTGGACACCCCCAGCCCCAGCGCCAGGTCATAGGAGCGGCGCGGCCCCTGCCCGCCGTGGGCCAGGCGCACCTTGCCGTCGAAGCGCAGCGCGTTGCCGTTGTAGCGCCCGCCCACGTCGAACCCGTCCAGGAGCCCCACCCGCACCATCAGCTCCGGGTTCACCCCCGGCGGGGCCACCGCCAGGGCCAGGCCCGCCGTCAAGAGGCGCTGCTGGTCCTCCTCCGTGAGGGTGTAGGGCCGGTCCTCCTCGATGGCCCGCTTCGCCTCGAGCCCCTGGTCGATGCCCACGTCCACCACCGACGCCAGCGTCCCCACCGGGACGAACACGCCCATGCTGCCCGTCACCTGCACCTGCCCGGGCGAGAGCGTCTTCGCCGTCTGCATGGTGGACAGCGGGGTCGCGCACCCCACGGCGAGGCCGGCGAGCCCCAAAAGGATCAGGGCGGGAAGGTTTCTCATGGGGTTGCAGGTTAAGCCCATTTCCGGCGCGAACGCTTCATTCCGCGCGTCCGCGTGGTAAGGGGGCTGTCGTGCGAATCAAGCAAAAACCCGAGGACTTCTCCGTGAAGGAGTCCTACCGCTTCGACGAGGTCGAAAGCGGCAAGCATCGCGTCTACCTGATGGACAAGCAGAAGCTGTCCACCTTTGACGCGGTGAACCGTATCCGTGACGCGTTCGGCCTGAAGCCCGGCGCCATCAGCTACTGCGGCCTGAAGGACAAGCAGGGCCGCACCGAGCAGATCATCGCCGTGGATGGCGCGGACGTGGACATGCAGGAGCCCGACCTGCGCCTGAAGTTCCTGGGCCGGACGGACAAGCCGCTGTCCGCGAGGAACATCACCTCCAACCGCTTCTCCGTCACCGTGCGTGCCCTCACGCGCGACTCGCTGGCGCCGCTGAACCTGGCCGCCGCGGAGGTGAACCGGCTGGGCGTGGTGAACTACTTCGACAGCCAGCGCTTCGGCGCGCTCAAGCACGGCCAGGGCTTCATCGCCAAGGACCTCATCCGGGGCGACTTCGAGGCCGCGCTGCACAACTACTTCGCCCGCCCCTCGGACCTGGACCGCACCGAGGACGCCAAGGTGAAGGGCTTCTGGCGCGACAACTGGGGCAAGTGGGACGCGCGCGTGCCCTTCGAGGGCGCGAAGAAGTACCACCGCATCCTGCGCTCCCTGCGTGAGCACCCGGGCGACTGGCTCCGCGCGTTCCTGCAGATCGACTCGGACTACCGGGCGATGATCCTCTTCGAGTACCAGAGCTTCCTCTGGAACGAGGGCGTCCGGCGCTACCTCCAGCTGATGCTGCCGCGCGAGGCCATGTTCCCCATGCGCTACCAGGCCGGCACGCTCCTGCACTTCCGGGACGCGACCCCGGACGTGCTGCACATCCTGCGCGAGAAGACCTTCCCGCTCGTGGGGCCGGACTCCACCTTCGAGGACCCGAAGGTCGCGGAGGCCATGACCTGGGTGCTGGGCAAGGAGAAGCTCAAGCTCCCCGACCTGCGCATCAAGGGCGCGGAGCGGATGCTCTACTTCAAGGAGGAGCAGCGCCCGCTGGTGATGTTCCCGCACAAGCTCGTCGTGGGCCGCACGCAGAACGACGACGTGAACCGCGGCGACATCAAGGTCAACGTGGCCTTCACGCTGCCCCCGGGCGCGTACGCCACGCTGGTCATCAAGCGCCTGTTCCACTTCGAGTACACGGAGGACTCGAAGGAGGACATCCGCACCTCGCAGCGCCCGCGGCTCGTCACCAGCGAGCGCGAGGAGGAGCGGGTGGCGGAGGCCCGGAGCGCCGCGCGCTCCTCGGAAGGACCGTCACGCCACCGCACCCTGGCGGACCGGGCCACCCCCCGCACCGCCCGTCCGGCCTCGTCCGAGCGCCCCGCCCGTCCGGGCACCTCCCGTCGCGACGACCGGGCCGCGCCGCCCGCGAAGGACGCCCGTCCGCCTGGCCGCATTGGCCGGCCGGCCCGCGCGCCCCGCGAGGCACTGCCGGACCTGGATGAGGTCAGGGCCGCCCCCTCGCCTGCTCCCGAGCCTGAGATTCCGCTGGGCTTCCGGGCGAAGCAGAAGCAGCGCAAGCAGGTGAAGGCCGAAAGCCGGGCGGAAAAGGCCGAAAAGCAGCGCCTGGCCGCCGCCAAGTCCGCGAAAAAACAGAAGCGGAAGTGATGTTCGAGGGCAGCGCAATGGCCCTGGGCCGCGCCCGTAATCCAGGGCGTGAACGCTCTTGCCCTCGACTCGCTCCCCATGGCCATCGGAATGCTGATGGCTGAGGACGCCGCCCCGCTCCCCTGGAAGGCGGACGTGCAGGCCGCCCGCAAGGGGGACCCGTCCGCTTTCGAAGCGCTCGTCCGCAGCGTGCAGCGCCCGGTGTACGGCCTGGCGCTGCGCCTCTTGCAGAGCGAGGCGGAGGCCGCGGAGGTCGCGCAGGAGGCGCTCCTGCGCGCGTACCAGAACCTCCACCGCTACGACGACGCGCGCCCGTTCGACCTCTGGGTGCTCGCCATCACGCGCAACCTCTGCCTGGACCTGCTCCGCCGCCGCACCAAGGTGCGCACGGAGGAGCTGGAGCCCATGAAGGAGGTGCTCCCCAGCAACGAGGCGTCCCAGGAGGACGGGGCCATCGCGCGCGAGGAGCGGCAGTCACTGGAGGCCGCCATGGAGACGCTCTCCGTGGACGACCGTGAAGTGCTGGCCCTCTATTACGTCCAGAAGCGCACCACGAAGGAGATCGCGCAGATCATGGGCTGCGCGCCCGGGACCATCATGGCCCGCCTGTTCCGAGCCCGTGAGAAGCTTCGCAAGAAGATGGCGCCCGCCGAGGAGGAGACGCGATGAGCCCCACCCCCTGCCCCGACCTGGAGGTCCTCTTCGCGGAGCTGGAGGCCGGTGAGGGCCCCGCCCTGGATCACGCCGCGGAGTGCGAGGCGTGCGCCGCCCTGATGGAGGACCACCGCCTGCTGGAGAACGACTTGTTCCGGCTGGCGGATCCGCTGCCGCCCCCGTCGCTGGTCGTGAACGTGATGGCCCGTGTCGCGGAGAGCCCCGTGCCCCAGCGCCGCGAGGTGTGGACGGGCCTCTGCATCCTGCTCACGTCCCTGGGCGTGGGTCTGGGCTTCCTGTTCAGCAGCGACAGGGCGCTCGGCCGCATGGGCACCGCGTTCGCGTCCAGCGTGCGTGACAGCCGTGCGTTCGTGGAAGGCCTGCTCAGCGGTGCGCACGCCCTGTGGAGCACCGCGGGGCTGGCGGTGGCCTGCATCGTCGCGTTGGTCGTGTTCACGTCGCTGTTCGGCCTGAAGCGCCTGGCCGGATCCCCTCCCCCGTCCCTCTCCGAAGCCTGAGCGTGACCATGAAGATCCTCCCCCGCCTGTTGCTTCCGACCCTCCTCCTCGGCGCCCCCGTGGCGCTCGCGGAAGGCGCCCCGGCCCCCGCCGCTGCCGCCACCGCGCCGGCCCGCACCATCGACGTGAGCTTCCGCGGCTCGCTGCGGGACGCGCTCAAGACCCTCGCGGAGAAGGGCGG
>NZ_RAWC01000037.1:0-55238 GCF_003611685.1 Corallococcus sp. CA049B
AGGATGGAGAGCCCCAATCCCGCCCCGAGCCGTCCCGTGGTGGAGCCCTGGAGATCGGCCACACGCTCACCCGCCCGAACGGATGGGAGCGGTGTGGCCCCCGGCAAAAAGACGGTCCCCAGCTCGCCGAGAGTCTGGAGTTCCCTCCCCATCCGAGCCAGCACCTGAGCGGGCCGGAGGTCCTCCCGGGGCAACCGCACCAGACAGTAGCCCCGACCTCGCAGGAGCTGCACGTAGGGATCCGCGCACCACATCGATGTCCCCCCCGGGCCTTTCCGGTGCGAACACACCTGGCCCACCCTCAAGTTAGGAAGGACACGCGATGACGAGCAGTGCGACCCTACTCCGGGCAGGAGGGCCACCGCGGAACCGCCGCTCCGCGCGGCGTCCCCACAAGCAGCGCCATGCCCTGTCCCGAGCCAGCACAGCCTGCCAGGGGTATGAGCTTGCCCCGGCTCCGTGGCTCTCCCGCGCTTTATGTGGTGCGTCGATTCAAGCGGCGAGCAGCAAGCCGCGGCGCAGCAGGTCGCAGCTGGCACGACCGTACATCTGGCGCTTGAGGAGCTTGAGCTTCCTGATTTGACCTTCGGATTGGGCATTGCTCCAAGGCGTGGTCAGTGCGGCTCGGACGGCCTCGCCGTCCTGCTCAAGTCCCTGCGCGAAGGATTCCACCGCGCGCACGCCGCACGTGCGTGCCTGGCCCAGCCACTGCTCGAAGGCGGCGCAGGACGTGGTGCGTATTCCGGTCATGCCGATCAGCGATTCCGGCCGAAGGCGATCACCGATTCCGCTAGTCAGTGATGGACGCCAAGCTGATGGTCGCGCTCACCTCCAAGCCGGGTTACGAAATGGACCCCTTCTTCATGTGCTACGTCGGCTACGCCCTCGAGCCATTCCTCGGAGTCCCGGCGCCGCCGTTCGAAGATGTTCCATGGCTAGGGCAGCACACGCTCATCCGGCTGGCATAGGGGCGCGCCGAGGACCGGCGAAGCAGGACTCGCGCATGGGCGCACGTGAAAAAACAAAGGCCCTGGAGTCACCGGCTTGCACCGGAAACTCCAGGGCCTTCATTTTGGTCGGGGCGACAGGATTTGAACCTGCGACCACTTGCACCCCAAGCAAGTGCGCTACCAGGCTGCGCTACGCCCCGAGAACCGCCGTCGTGAAACGGTGCTGCCTTATGCCCTCGCCGCTTTCCTGGGTCAAGCGCGAGGTGACAGGCGCCGATGAAAAAAACCTACTCGTCGCCCTCTTCCATTCCCTCGTCGAAGTCCTCGCCCCGGGCCTCCGCCGCGTCCGCCGCCGCCTCTTCCTGCGCGTCGATCTCCGCGTGGTTCTCCGGGGGCGCCTCGCCGTTCAGGGCACTCTTCAACACCTGGCTCGGCCGGAAGGTCAGGACTCGGCGGGCGCTGATCTCGATCTCCTTGCCCGTCTGCGGGTTGCGCCCCACGCGCGCCTTCTTCTGGCGCACCTGGAAGTTTCCGAACCCGGAGATCTTGATCTTGTCCCCGCGCTCCAACGTCTCCTTCACGGTGTCGAAGACGAGCTCGACGATCTCCGCCGACTCCTTCTTGGAGAAGCCGACCTTCTCGTAGACCCCCTCGATGATGTCCGCTTTCGTCATGCGAGTCCTCTGGCACCCGTGATTGGCCGGTGAACGCGGGGCATGGTGTCAGCCTTCCCCGAACCGTGTCAACGTCCTGACTTCATTCAGGAATTCAGGCGCGCAGCGCCGCACCCAGCCGCTGGTTCACCTCCGTGATGATGCGCTGGTGGGCCGCCGTGACCTCCGCGTCGGTCAGCGTCCGCTCGGGCGAGCGGTACCTCAAGGCGTACGCCAGGTTCTTCTTCCCCTCGGGGATGGGCTTGCCCGTGTAGACGTCGAACACCAGCGCGTCCTCCACCAGCGGCGCCCCGACCTCCAGGATGACCCGGCGCACCTCCTCGTTGCGCAGCTCCAGCGGCACCACCACCGCCAGGTCGCGCAGCACCGCCGGGTACTTGGGCAGCGCCGCCGCCTGCGGCACCAGCCGCGCCGCCGCGTATAGCGGATCCGTGTCCAGCTCGAACACGAACACGCCCTCCGGCAGGCCCAGCGCCTTCGACACGCGCGGGTGCACCTCGCCCACCAGGCCCAGCACCGTCCCGTCGCTCAGCGCCACCTGCGCGCAGCTCCGCGGGTGGTACGCGGGCGCCTCCGCCGGGGTGAAGGCCGCGCCCTCCACGTGCAGTGCGTGCAGCAGCGCCTCCACCGCCCCCTTCGCGTCGTAGAAGTCCACGCGCGAGTCCTTCTGCGTCCAGCTCCGGCCACCGCCCCGCAGGCCCCACACCAGGCCCGCCACGCGCGGCACCTCGCGAGCCGCCGGGCGCATGCCCTGCCCGCCCTGCGCGTCCCGGAAGTACGCCCGGCCCGTCTCGTAGAGGCCCACCGACTCCACCTGGTGGCGCACGCTGCGCGACAGGTTCTCCAGCAGGCCCGGCAGCAGGCTCGTGCGCATCACCGACTGCTCGACGCTCAGCGGGTTCATCAGCGCGATGGGCGCTTCCTTCCCGCCCAGCACCTCCAGCGACTTCGGCGCCACGAACGAGTAGTTCACCACCTCGGACAGCCCCACGCCGCCCAGCGCGTGGCGCAGCCGGCGCTCTGCCTCCATGGACAGCGGCTCCGGCGCCAGCGTCTCCAGGCCTCGCGGCAGGCGCGCCGGGATGTTGTCGTAGCCGTACACGCGGGCGACCTCCTCCATCAGGTCCTCCTCGCGCTCCACGTCCACGCGCGCCCGCGGCACCTCGTACGTCGTCTGCCCCTGCGACTCCTCCACGGACTTGAAGCCCAGCGCCGTCAGGATGCGCCGGACCTCCGCCTCCGGCACCGCCACGCCCAGCACCTTCTCCACCCGCGCGTAGCGCAGCGTCGCCCGGCGCGGCGCCAGGGGCTCGGGCTGCACGTCCACCCGGCCCGGCGCCACCGTGCCGCCCGACAGCTCCGCGATGAGCTGCGCGGCCCGGTCCAACGCCGGCAGCACCGCGTCCAGGTCCGCCCCGCGCTCGAAGCGGTGCGACGCCTCCGTGTGCAGCGCGTAGCGCTTCGCGGACCGGCGCACGCCGGAGCCGTGGAAGTGCGCGGACTCGATGACGATGCGCTTCGTGCCCTGCGTCACCTCGCTGTCGCCGCCGCCCATCACGCCCGCCAGCGCCTGCGCCCGGTCGCGGTCCGCGATGACCAGGTCGTCCGCGTCCAGCGTGCGCTCCTTGTCATCCAGCGTGCGCAGCTTCTCGCCCGCCTTCGCGGTGCGGACGACGATCTCCTGGCCCGCCACCTTCTCCAGGTCGAACGCGTGCAGCGGCTGGCCGTACTCCAGGAGCACGTAGTTGGTGACGTCCACCACGTTGTTGATGGCGCGCACGCCGCACGCCTTCAGCCGGTCCTGCATCCACTGCGGCGACGGCTGGACCGTGATGCCCTCCACCACCCGCGCCGCGTAGCGCGAGCAGCGCTCCTTCGCGTCGATGCGCACCTTCACCAGCTCCGCCACGGGCTTGCCGGACTCGGCGGGCTTCGGCTGCGGCAACTTCAGCTGCGCGCCCGTCACCACGCCCACCTCGCGCGCGATGCCCAGGTGGCTCAACGCATCCGGCCGGTTCGGGGTGACGTTCACCTCCAGCACGGAGTCATCCAGCCCCAGGGCCTCCGCGATGGGGAGGCCCAGCTTCGTGTCCGCGGGGAGGATGAGCAGGCCGGACGAGTCCTCGGTGATGCCCAGCTCCTTCGCGGAGCAGAGCATGCCGAAGCTGTCCACGCCCCGGAGCGCGGCCTGCTTGATCTCCATGCCGTTGGGCAGCTTCGCGCCCACCGTGGCCAGCGGCACCTTGTCGCCGACCTTGAAGTTCTTCGCGCCGCACACCACCTGGAACAGCGCGGAGCCGCCGATGTCCACCTGCGTGACGGACAGCTTGTCCGCGTTGGGGTGCTGCACCGACTCGCGGATCTGCGCCACCACCACGCCGCGCAGGCCCTCGCCGGGGCGCTCCACGCCCTCAATCTCCAGGCCCGCCGCGGTCAGCTTGCGCGCCAGCTCGTCCACGGACGGCGGCAGCGCGACGTAATCACCCAGCCACTTCACTGAAATCTTCACAGGGTTGTCCTCTTTCCTGGTGGGCCGGAATCAGAACTGCGCGAGGAAGCGCGCGTCGTTCTCGAACATCATCCGCAGGTCGTCGATGCCGTAGCGCAGCATGGCCAGGCGCTCCACGCCCATGCCGAACGCGTAGCCCGTCACCTCCTTCGGGTCGTAGCCCGCGGCGGTGAAGACGTTCGGGTGCACCATGCCGCTGCCCAGCACCTCCAGCCAGCCGGTCTGCTTGCACACGCGGCAGCCCTTGCCGCCGCACGACGCGCAGGTGACGTCCACCTCCGCGGAGGGCTCCGTGAAGGGGAAGAACGACGGGCGGAAGCGCGTGCGCGTCTCCGAGCCGAAGAACGCCTTCACGAACGCGTCCAGCGTGCCCTTCAGCTCCGCGAAGCTCACGTCCTTGTCCACGAGCAGGCCCTCCACCTGGTGGAACATGGGCGTGTGCGTGATGTCCGAGTCCCGCCGGTACACCCGGCCCGGCATCACCGCGCGGATGGGCGGCTTGCGCGACAGCATGTGCCGCACCTGCACCGGCGACGTGTGCGTGCGCAAGAGCGACGGGCTGTCCGCCTTCTTCGCGTGGCCCAGGGTGGGCTCGTCCACGTAGAACGTGTCCTGCATGTCCCGCGCGGGGTGGTCCTTGGGCAGGTTCAGCGCCTCGAAGTTGAAGTAGTCGAGCTCGATCTCCGGGCCGACCGCCACCTCGAACCCGAGCCGCGCGAACGTCCGGACGATGTCCTCCAGCGTGCGCGACACCGGGTGCCGTCCACCGGGCAGCACCGCGCGCCCGGGCAGCGTCACGTCCAGCCTGGGGCCCTTCAGCTGGGCCTCCAGCGCGGCCTCTTCCGCGCGCTTCGTGGCGTCCGACAAGAGCTGCTCCAGCTCCGCCTTGACGGTGTTGGCGATCTCTCCCAACGCGCGCCGCTCGTCCGGGGGCAGCTTGCCCATGCCGCCCAGCACCGCGGACAGCTCGCCCTTCTTGCCCAGGTAGCGGATGCGCAACGCCTCCACCTGCGAGGGCTCCGACACGCCGGAGATCTCCTGGCGCGCCGCGTCCGCCAACGCCTGCAACCGGTCTCGCATGGTCCTCTTCCCGCCTTCCGTTCACGCCCCGGTCGCCTCTGGCGCCGGGCAAAAAAAAGGGCCGCCCCCTGGTGGAGGCAGCCCGTTTCAGCTTCGGGAGCCGGCGTCACCGCCGGCCGTGTCTCAGGCTGCCTTCGCGATGTTGGCGATGGCGGCAAAGCCCGCGGGGTCCGCGATGGCCAGATCCGACAGGACCTTGCGGTCCAGGGAGATCTTCGCCTTCGCCAAGCCGGCGATCAGCTTCGAGTAGGACAGGCCCACGGTGCGGGCGGCCGCGTTGATGCGGACGATCCACAGCGAGCGGAAGTTGCGCTTGCGCACCGCGCGGTCGCGGGTGGCGTAGTCCAGGGCGCGCTCGACGGCCTGGTTCGCACGGCGGTAGCAGTTCTTGCGACGGCCGCGGAAGCCCTTCGCAAGCTTGAGAATGCGATTACGACGACGACGAGCCTTGAAACCCTTTTTGACGCGCATGACACACTCCTGACTTCTGGAAGGGAGCCCCGGGGCGCTGGCCTCACGCCGCTCCGCCAGGACTCACGATTGGTTCAAACCCGAGGACGACTCAGGCGCCGTAGGGGAACAGCTCCTTGATGACCTTCTTCGCGTCCATGTCGCGCAGGTGGCCCGTGCCACGGTTGCCGCGCTTCTGCTTGGGCGTCTTGGAGAAGGTGAACAGGTGCTTGCTGAACGCCTTGCCGAACTTCACCTGGCCGCTCTTCTTCACGTGGAAGCGCTTCTTCGCGGCGCTGCGGGTCTTCAACTTGGGCATGATCCCAAACCTTCCTTCTGCCTGTCGGCCGGCAGTCTTCGTGACTGACGGCGGTCCGGGGCACACGGTCCCCGGACGCTTTGGCGGAAGCCTCTATCACTCTTTTGATGCGACGGGGGCAGGATTTCCTGGAGCCGACGCGGAAAGGGCCGCCGCGGCAACCGCCGGCCTGCCTTCCTGCGCTGCTCGGCGTTGGGCCTGGCGACCCGGGGACCCAGGGCGTGCCTCAATCCCCGGAAGCCGTGCGAGCAGTCCAGCCCGGACTGGGAGTCAAGTTCCCTACACCACTCAGGGCAGCGTGGCTTCCTTGAGCAGCAGGGCCTCGAAGTCCGCGTACTTCATCGTCTTCAGGTCCTCTCCGCCGTACCGGCGGGGGGCCACGGCGCCGGCCTCGACCTCGTTGTCGCCCACCACCAGGGTGAAGGGGACCTTCTGCATCTGGGCTTCGCGGATCTTCGCGTTGAGCGTCATGCCGCGCTCGTCCAGCTCCACGCGGAAGCCCTTGGCGCGCAGGTCGTCGCGCACCTTGCGGGCGTAGTCCAGCTGACGGTCCGCCACGGTGACGATGGTGGCCTGCACCGGGGCCAGCCACGCCGGGAAGGCCCCGGCGAAGTGCTCGATGAGGATGGCGGTGAAGCGCTCGAAGGAGCCGAAGATGGCGCGGTGGAGGACCACCGGGCGGTGCTCGGCGTTGTCCTCGCCCACGTAGGTGAGGTCGAAGCGCTCCGGGGCCAGGTAGTCCAGCTGCATGGTGCCCAGCTGCCACCTACGCCCGATGCTATCGGAGACCGCGAAGTCGATCTTCGGGCCGTAGAAGGCGCCGTCACCAGGGGCCAGCTCGTACGCCAGACCCAGCGACTCCAGCGCCGCCTTGAGGCCGCCTTCCGCGCGGTCCCAGAGGGAGTCGTCGCCCAGGCGCTGCTCGGGGCGCGTGGACAGCTTCACCGCGTAGGTGAGGCCCACCGCCTTGTAGACCCGGTCTAGCAGTTGCACGAAGCGCCGCACCTCGTCGGTGATCTGGCTCTCCATGCAGTAAATGTGCGCGTCATCCTGCGCGAACTGGCGCACGCGGGTGAGGCCACCCAGGGAGCCCGCGGCCTCGTTGCGGTGGAGCACGTCCTGGGTGTGCAGGCGCAGGGGCAGGTCGCGGTAGCTGTGCTTCTTGAAGCCGTAGAACAGGTGGTGCGACGGGCAGTTCATCGGCTTGAGGGAGAAGTCGTGCTCGCCGGACTCGCTGTCGAGCACCAGGAACATGTTCTCCTTGTACTTGCCCCAGTGGCCGCTCGTCTCCCAGAGGCCCTTGTTGAACATCAGGGGCGTCTTGATCTCCACGTAGCCGTCGCCGGCCGTGAGCGAGCGCATCCAGTCCGACAGCGTCTGGTAGAGCGCGGTGCCCTTGGGCGTCCAGAAGGCCGCGCCCGGCGAGTACGGGTGGAAGTGGAAGAGGTCCAGCTCCTTGCCCAGCTTGCGGTGGTCGCGCTTGCGGGCCTCTTCGATGCGCGTGAGGTAGGCCTCCAGCGCCTTCTTGTCGAAGAAGGCCGTGCCGTACACGCGCTGGAGCATGGGGTTGCGGTGGTCGCCGCGCCAGTACGCGCCACTGGAGGAGAGGATCTTGATGACGCCGATCTTCCCCGTGCTGGGCGCGTGGGGCCCCAGGCAGAAGTCCACCCAGTCGCCGTGGGTGTAGAGCGTCAGCGTCTTGGCGCCCTTGGCGGCGATGTCCTTGACGATTTCCACCTTGAACTTCTCGCCCTTCTCCTCGAAGAGCTTGATGGCGTCCTCCATGGAGATCTCGGTGCGGACGAACGGCATGTCCTGCTTGAGCTCCGCGTTGGCCGCCGCTTCGATCTTCTCCAGCTCCTCCGGCGTGAAGGGCTTCTCGCGGAAGAAGTCGTAGTAGAAGCCCTCCTCCGTCGCGGGACCGATGGTCACCTGCGTGCCGGGGAACAGCTTCTGCACGGCGCTGGCCACCACGTGCGCGGCGTCGTGGCGGATGAGGTCCAGGCCTTCCGGGCTCTTGGACGTGAAGATCTGCAGCTTCGCGTCCTCGTCGAGCGTCCGGGCCAGGTCCATGTCCTGGCCGTTGACCCGGGCGAACAGGGCCGCCTTCGCGAGCCCCACGCCGATGCAGCCCTTCACGAAGTCCGCGATGGTCGTGCCCCGGGCGGTCTGCTTCTGGCTGCCGTCGGGGAGCGTCACCGTGATGGATTCGGACATGGCGGATAAACCCCTGCGCTGGAAAAAACCGCGGGCGGCAGGCTTTTGAGAAAGCCGGCCGCCCGCGAGATGGATCACTTACTGATGATGGGTCGTAGTGGGATCGAACCACTGACCCCTACCGTGTCAAGGTAGTGCTCTACCGCTGAGCTAACGACCCGTCGTGCGGATGGGCGCGGGGAATAACAGCGGGCTCCCACACCTGTCAAGGAACATGAGCATGGGCCCTGATCTTCCCGCGCTCACGTCACCAACAACGCTCGGACGCGTTTCATCACCGCGTCGAACATGGCGGGGGTGAGCCTCCCCGTCTGCGTGTTCTGCTGGCTGACGTGGTAGCTGCCCACGAGCCACCGGCCGTCTGGCAGCCGGAACTCGGCGCCATGGCCGAAGGCGGGACGGGGCGTGGGGAGCGGACCGCCCGTGCGGGCGGCGGACGCCAGCGCGGCGTTCCACCCGATGGCCCCCAGGGCGAGCAGCACCCGTCCAGGCAACAGCGCCATCTCCCGGTCCAGGAACGGCGCGCAGCGGGCCAGCTCCTCCGGCAGTGGCTTGTTGTCCGGCGGCGCGCACCGGCCCGCAGCGACGATGAAGGCGTCCGTCAGCTTCAGCCCGTCGTCCCGGTGCTCGCTGTCGCCCTGGTTCGCGAAGCCCGCGCGCTGAAGGCCCGCGTAGAGGAAGTCCCCGGAGCGGTCCCCGGTGAACATCCGCCCCGTGCGGTTGGCGCCGTGCGCGGCGGGCGCCAGGCCCACGATGATCAGCCGGGCCTTCGGGTCGCCGAAGCCGGGGACGGGCTTCCCCCAGTAGTCCCAGTCGCGGTAGGCGCGCCGCTTCACGCGGGCCACCTCCTCGCGCCACGCCACCAGCCGGGGGCAGGCCCGGCACGCGATGATCTCCTGGTGCAGCTTCTCCAGCTTCGTCACGGCCCCTGCACGCTCCCCTTGTAGAGCTGCGTGCGGCGGTAGCGCTGGAGGACGACGCTCAGGACGACCTTGAGGATGGCGCTCGCCGGGACGGCCAGGAGGATGCCCACGAAGCCGAACAGCTCACCGAAGGCGAGCACGGCGAGGATGACGGCCACGGGGGCCAGGCCCACCTTCTCCCCCACGACGCGCGGGGTGATGACGAAGCCCTCGGCCAGCTGCCCGATGATGAAGGTCGCCGCCACCACCGCCAGCTGCCACGGCCCCTGCCAGGACAGCAGGACGCCCAGCAAGGCCAGCACCACGCCGATGCCCGTGCCCAGGTAGGGCACCATGTTGCCGAAGCCGGCGATGAGGCCAATGGCGATGGCCAGGTCGATGCGCGCCACGGACAGCCCCACCGCGTAGAGCACCGACAGGATGGCGCCCACGGTGAGCTGGCCCTGCACGAAGGCGGACAGCACCTCGTCCACCTCGCGGAAGCGCTGGGTCACCAGCGCCGCGGAGCGGCGCGGCAGCAGGTCCTGGATGCGCCCCATGAGGCGCGGGTAGTCCTGGAGGAAGAAGAACGCCAGCACCGGCACCACCGACAGGCCCAGCAGCGTGGCCGCGAAGCGCGCGGTGTTGCCGGCGAAGCTCGCCACCAGCCGCGCCGCCGTGGGGCCCGCGCTCTGGAGCAGCTCGGAGGCCTTCTCTCCCAGCTCCGCGGTGCGCTGGCTCACCAGGTCCGGCAGCGACACACCCAGGAGCGACTCCACCTGCGGCACCACCTGGGTGCTGGCGCGCTGGAAGAAGTGGGGCAGCTTCGCCGCCTCGTCGCGGAACACCGGCACCAGGTACAGGCCCGCGCCCACCATCAGGAGCGTGCCCGCGAAGAAGAGGATGGACGTGCCCCAGGTGCGGTCCACGCCGCGCTTCTCCAGGAGCGTCACCAGCGGGTTGAACGCGTACGCGCCCGTCAGCGCCAGCAGCACCGGCACCGCCACCCCGCCGAACACGGACAAGAGCGCGAACACCAGCGCCAGCGAGCCCACCATCACGCCGGACCAGACGAAGTCGACCCGGCGGGCCTCCGCCTCGTCCAGCGCCGAGGGGTCGCCGGGCGGAGGCACGGGCTCCGGGTGCACGACGTGCAGGACCGGGGACACCTCCGGGGTCGCGATGGGCTGGGGAACCTTCACCGCGCGCTCACTGCCTCTCTTGCGACGTCCGATGACCGCCTCCTGTCCCCGCCCATCCTACGGCGTCTTCGGCCCCTGATTGCGGTCCTTGCGTCCGCCCGCCACCTCGCGGTGCAGGGGGCCAGCCTGGAGGGGCCCCGCTCAGGGAGGCACGCCGCCGCCTTCGGGGGCCAGGGGCCGGAGCTTCACCTTCAACGTCACCCGCGCCCCGCTGGGCTGGTAGTAGGTCGTGTAGGGGTAGAACCCGCGCTTCTTCACCTCCACCTGGTGGAAGCCCGAGTCCCCCAACCGCAGGCTCCGCGACACCCCGGCGAAGTCGCTGCACGCCCCCTGCTCCACCCCGTCCAGCAGGACCTGCGCGTCAGAGGGCTCGCACCGGAGCACCAGGTCGCCGCGCTTGGCCGCATTGGACGACATCAACTGCTCCGCGCGGGCCACCGTCGCGGGCTGCTCCTGCTTCGCCGCGCAGCTGGCCATCAGCATCGCCGCCATCGCGAGCACCGCCGTCGTCCGGAAGGAGCGCACGGACATCACTGCGTGACGATGACGACCCGGCCCTCGGCCAGGAAGCGGGTGTTCGCCTCGGTGAGCGCGCGGATGCCCTCGGCGCTCAGGACCAGGTCGGAGCCCTGGAGCTGCGCGGCCTTCACCACCAGGGGCTTGTCGCCCACGCGCGAGGCCTTCCGGGCCGCGTCCAGGTTGTTGAACCAGGCCGCGACGCCCGCGGTGCCGCGCGCCTCTTCCGTGAGCACCGTCGCGCCGTAGAGCGCCTTGCCCGTCGCGTCCACCAGCCGGGGCGCGAGCACCGGCTTCGCGCCCAGCCCTCGCGCGTCCACCACGAGCCCCGTGTACTTCGCCGCGCCCTCTGCGTTGAGCACGATGGCCGGCTCCTGCGCGGGCGTCAGCGCCGCGCTGAGCGCCGCGAGCGGCAGCTCCACGTCCATCTCCACGCCGCTGTCGGAGAAGTAGCGCGTGGCCACGACCTTGTAACCCCGGATGGCGCCCTCGACGCGGCCCTTCACGTCGTCGCGCGCCAGCTCGTCGCCCACGGTGCGGCTCGCGCTCACCTGGATGCCGCGGGCCTGCTCCAGCAGGTTGCGGAACGCGTCCTGCTTCGCGGCGCGCTCGGCGCCCAGGCGTGCCTGCCCGGGGTTGGCGGCCTTGAGATCCGGAGCACCGGCGCCCGTGGCGCGTAGGAGCTGGCCCTCCCAGTTGATGCCCGGAGTGCCCACGCCGCGCGCGGGTTCAGCAGCGGGCGTGGCGGGTGCGGCGACCTTCGCGTCCTTGCCCTGGCCCAGCGCCGTCAGCGGCACGACCAGCAACAATCCCCACAGCGAACGCCTCACGGAGCACTCCTCCCGTTGTCGCCGCCGCGAAAAGTCGGCGAGCGCACAGGGAACCTCTCCGGTCATTCAAGGGGGTCACTTCGCGCGAAGTCAAGGCGACCCGGAGACAGTCGGATCCGCCTGATGAACCCGGCGCGGGTACCGCGAACCGCCGGTGGCACCGCGCAATCGCGGTGACGCACGCGGAGGGTAACGCCTCGTGTCAGTTGCCTTCGGTGTGACGGTCGACGTAGGCGTCGATCATCTTGCGGTGCCGCTCGGTGAGCAGCGTGAAGCGCACGCCGGACTGCTCCTTGCGGCCCAGGTCCTTCCATTCGCGTACGACTTCACCCTCGGCGTAGATGATCTCCTCGGAGCCGGGGAGCTGGAACTGGAGGCCCACGCGGCGCGCGTCGTGCTGGGGCTCGATGAGGCGGGAGAGGCTGACGCCCTCCTGGCTGATGTCCGCGGCCCGGGTCATGTACGGCACGCCGCCCATGTACTTGTTGAGGTAGATGTCCAGGGGCGCCCGATTGGCCTTGCGCTTCTCGCTCATTGGCTCATGACCTCCAGCAGGTGCAACAGGCTGCTGCGGGGGTGCAGCGACCTGAAGGCACAGTACGTTCAGACCTCATGCGCGCAAGAAAACGGCGCCTTCTCGCGCCCCTGGCGGGCCTGCGTGCGCTGGGGTTTTCCGCTCGCTGGATTCTTCGCGTTGGCCTGTGCGCGCGGATGACTGACCGGCGGCGCGTGAGCGGCGCTATGGTCCCCCCCGTTCTCGTGAAAGGCGGAAGCATGCGTATGCAGTGGAAGGCGGCCCTGGTCCTGATGCTCGGTGCTCCGGGCCTCGCCCTGGCCCAGGCCCCGACGAAGAGCTCCAAGCCGGCCGCCGCGCCCGAGGCCGCCGCGAAGGCCGCCCCCGCGCCCGTGGAGCTCAAGACGGAGGATCAGAAGACCATCTATTCGCTCGGCCTCTCGCTGGGGCAGAGCGTGACGGCGCTCGCCCTCACCCCCGAGGAGCTGGCGCTGCTCCAGCGCGGCATCCAGGACGCGGTCGCCGGCACTCCGCCCGCGGTGGATCCGAAGGAGTACGCGGCGAAGATCCAGACGCTCGCCAAGGCGCGCATGGCCCAGGTCAACGTCACCACGTTGGATCGCGCGTCCAAGGAGCCCGGCGCCACCCGGCTGCCCTCCGGCGTCATCTACCGCGAGCTCAAGGCCGGCACCGGCAAGTCGCCCCGCGCCATCGACACCGTGAAGGTGCACTACCAGGGCACGCTGGTGGACGGCTCCGAGTTCGACAGCTCCTACAAGCGCGGCATGGCGGTGGAGTTCCCGCTCAACGGCGTCATCCCCTGCTGGACCCAGGGCGTGCAGAAGATGAAGGTCGGCGGCAAGGCGAAGCTCACCTGCCCCGCGAGCACCGCGTACGGAGAGCGCCCGCCCACGGGCTCGCGCATCCCGCCCAACGCCGTGCTCACCTTCGAGGTGGAGTTGGTGGACATCCCCGGCAACACCGCCGCCACGCCGTAGCGTCCTTGCGACGGGGACCCGCACGCGGCGGGTCCCCGCGAAGGCTTCGCTACACGGGCACTTTCACGGACCGGCCGCCAAAGGGCGGGTTGGCCATGATGGCCTGGGCCATCCGGTCCGCGAAGGCGCGTCCCTCCTTCTGGAAGGACGCCGTCTCCTTCGCGTTCAGGTGCACGCGCACCTCGAACTGCATGATGCCGCCCACCACGACCTCGATGGACAGCGCCCCGTCCCGCCCGCGCAGCACGCGGTACAGGAGCGGGCTCTGGAGGAGCACCTCCTCGTCGCTCACGGAATCTCCGCCACCTGGGTGTCCGCCACCGGCGCGTTGATGACCATCACCTCCGGCGCGCCGCCGGACGTGTAGCCGCCGAACTTGAAGCAGTCGGTGTCCTCCGGCGTCTGGCACTTCCACACGCCGGGGTCCGCGTCCACCGGCAGGCGCGTGCAGACCTTCTGCGCGCCCAGGTCCAGCGTCATCATCCGCAGGGGGCCTTCGAAGTTCTTCGCCGGCAGGCCCAGCGCCTGGCCCAGCACCGCCGGGTCGTGCTTGCCGTCCGCCGTCTTCGACTTCTCCACCGCGCCGTGGATGGACGCCGACGGCGCCGCGAACAGGTAGCAGCCCACGTCGTTGCAGCGGCCGAAGTTCTTCGCGCCCGTCTGCACCACGAACTTCTGGTACGCGCTGTCCGTCATCAGCCACGACACCTTGCGGTCCGGGAAGTTCTTGTCCAGGTGCTGATCAATCCCGTAGGGGCTGGCCAGCGCGTCCGCCTCCTTGGAGATGGCCTTCTGCGTGTCGTCGCAGTAGTCCACCAGCGACGCGGTGCCGGGCGTCGGCTCCGTCGTGTCCGGGGTCTTCGTGCCGCCCTTCGTCGTGGCACAGCCGACCATCGCCGACAGGGAACCCAGCACCAGCGCACGAGAGATGAAATTCAAGGTCAATCCTCCAGAAGAGTGAAATGGGGAATGCCCGAACTATCACAGTGCGGCTTCGGTGGCGCGCAACAAAGCGTCCGCGCTGACGGGGGCGCCGGTGGCGTGGCGCATCCATTCGTCCGGGGTGACGGAGCCGAAGGTGGCCATGCGCTCGAACTCCGCGCCCAGCGGGCCGTGCTGCTTCAGGTGCTCTTCAATCTGGAACGCGATGAGGTGCCCGAGCGGGTAGTCCGGCAGGTACAGCGGGTAGCTGATCATGTGGCTGTAGATGCCCAGCACCGGGCTGTCCTTCCGCCCCAGCACCGGCGCGTAGTAGCGGTTCCACACGTCGCGCGACAGGCCGGCCACCGCGTCGCGCAGCTGGGCGGGCGTGGCGTCCGGGTGTTCGTACATCCAGTGCCACGTGGCCATGTCCACCAGCGCCACGCCGGCGATCTCCCACGTCTGCCAGAAGTCGTTGAGCACCCGCTCGCGCTCGCTGGCCGCGTCCGGCTGGCCCAGGCCCAGCAGCTCCAGGTCGCGCGCCTGGAAGACGAAGGCCAGCGCCTCCGTGAAGGCGTTGTTGGGGACGCCGGACAGCAGCGTGTGGTCCACCTGGTACAGGCTGAAGACCTGCTCCACGTTGTGCCCCAGCTCGTGCACCGCGATGTTGTAGCCCTTGTAGTCCATGCCCCCCTTCTCCACGCGCGTGCGCAGGCGGGGGAAGTCGCCCCGGCGCAGCGCCTGCTGGGCATGGCCCGCGCCTCGGGAGGCGTCCACGCGGATGTACGACGCGAGCACTTCCGCCTTCTCCCGCGTGAAGCCCAGGCCCTGGAGGATGCGCGGGATGTCGCGCGCGAAGGCGTCCGCCGTGGGGTAGCGCTTGCGCGTCAGCGCGTCCAGCTGCGCCTCCGGCACCTTGGAGCCCGGACGGAAGCCGGGGTACCACAGGTCCTGCGGCTCCAGCGGGCGGCCCAGGCGCGTCTCAATCAGCTTCGCCACGCGCGGCACCAGCGGTGACTCCAGGATCTGGGTGAGCAGCGCGCGCACGCGCTCCTCCGGCAGGCCCCGGTCCAGTTCGAAGGCGCGGGCGATGCGCGTGGGCGCCACCGGCGAATACGGATCCACCCTCCGCGAGGCATTGAACGTGGCGAGCAGCCGCGCGTAGCGCGTGTCCGGCTCCGGCGCGGCGTCCGCCTTCACGGCGCGCTGGGGCGCGTTCGCCTCCACCGACTCCGGCGGCGCCACCGTGACCTTGTTGGTGAACGGATCCCAGTCCACGCGCGGGTTGTCGATGACGGCCGCGGGAATCGTCTGCGTGACGATGCGCTCCATCACCTGGACGATCATCCGCTGCTTCGCCAGCCCTTGCGGATCCGTGTAGTCCGCCTTCAGCTCGTCGCGCAGGTTCCAGTGGCTGATGAGGCGCAGCCCCTGGGGGAAGAGGCGCTGGCCCTTCGCGTCCACCAGGTGGTGCATCCAGACGTTGTACTCGGCGACGTAGAGGTTCGCGTCCGCGATGGCCTGCGACACCTTCTGCTCCACCGCCGCGGGCACGCGCCGGTTGAAGCGCGACGCGAGCTTCGCCTCCGCCCACTGGCGCCGCGTCCACGACGGGCCCTCCTTCACGCGCTCGGCCAGCGTGGTGAGCGGGAAGTTGAGCAGCACGACGAAGCCCGGCTTCGCGTTGAACAGGTCCGACGTGACGTTGGAGGACGGGTCATACGCCGCGAGCAGCGGCTCCACCGGCAACAGCGGCCCCAGGTCCAGGTCCGTGAACCACTGGAGCTCGCGGCCCAGCTCGTTCATGTGGCCGTCGAACTGTTCGAACAACCCTTCGAAGCGCGTGAACGTCGCGTCCAGCTGGGGGCCCGTGGGCAGGAACTGCTCGCGCGCGAAGGCCGCCAGGTCCCCGTCCTCCGGGCGCCACAGCGCGGCCACCTGCTCCACGCCCCGCTCGATGCGCGCGCGCTGCGCCTCGCCGTGCTGCGTCACCAGCTCCTGCTTGAGCGCGGTCAGCGCCGCCTTCGACACGGGCGCGGACGCGGTGGCGGTGGCCGGCGGCGTGGAGGGGATGGAAGGCGACGTCGTGGCGCACCCGAGGGCGGCGACGAGGGGGAGGAAGCGCAGACGGAAGGCGGACATGCGGGCTCCAGAAAATACAGAAGGCCCGACCCGGTGAGAGTCGGACCTTCTTGGGTGAATCAGGAAACGGTCAGGCTCAGGCGGCGCGGACGTTCTGCGCCTGCAGGCCCTTGGGGCCCTTGGTGACTTCGAACTCCACCTTCTGGCCCTCGGCCAGGGTGCGGAAGCCGTCCATGTTGATGGCGGTGTGGTGGCAGAACACGTCCTCGCCGCCGCCGTCCTGCGTGATGAAGCCGAAGCCCTTCGCGTCGTTGAACCACTTCACGGTACCAGTCGCCATTTGCTGTTCTTCTTTCATCGCGGACAGGAAGAGTCGCCGTCCGGTCCTACAGAGTTCAACCCTACAAGACGAGCGCCAGCCTAAGCGCCCGTCCCGGGCGAAGTCCACTCCCTGGAAACATCACCGGCGAAACGTCACCAGCCGCACTTCTGGCCCTTGTTCTGCTCCTGGAGCCAGCGGCGCAGCGGGGCGAAGTACTCCAGCATGGGCGTGGCATCCATCTGGCGGGTGCCCGTCATGGCCGCCATCGCGTCCGGCCACGGCTTGCTCGCGCCCAGCTCCAGCATGGCCTGCAGGCGCGCGCCCGCGGCCTTGTTGCCGTAGATGGAGCACTCGTTGAGGGGGCCCTTGATTCCGGCGGCCTCGCACAGCGCCTTGTGGAACTGGAACTGGAGGATCCGCGCGAGGAAGTAGCGCGTGTACGGCACGTTGGCGGGCACGTGGTACTTGGCGCCCGCGTCGAAGTCCTGCTCCGTGCGGGTGCCCGGCGCGGCGATGCCCTGGTACTTCGTGCGCATCGCCCACCAGCTCTTGTTGTAGTCCGCCGGCTTCACCTTCCCGCTGAACACGTCCCAGCGCCACTGGTCCACCAGCAGGCCGAAGGGCAGGAAGGCCACCTTCTCCAGCGCGTCCTTCAGCTGGAGGTTGATGACGTTCTTGTCGTTCTTCTCCACCGCGTTGAGCAGGCCCGCCTGCTGGAGGTAGGCCGGGGTGATGGAGAGCGTGAGCGCGTCGCCAATGGCCTCGTGGAAGCCGTCGTTGGCGCCGGCCTGGAAGAGGACGGGGAGCTTGTAGTAGTACGTGTAGTAGTAGTTGTGGCCCAGCTCGTGGTGGATGGTGACCAGGTCCTCCTCGGTGGGCTTGATGCACATCTTGATGCGCAGGTCGTTGTCGTACGTCACGTCCCAGGCGGACGCGTGGCAGACGACATCGCGGTCCTTCGGCTTGGTGAACTGCGAGCGCTCCCAGAAGGTCTGCGGCAGCGGCTTGAGGCCCAGCGAGGTGAAGAACTTCTCACCCAGCTTCACCATCTTCTGCGAGTCATAGCCCTGCTTCGCGAGGGCGCTGTCCACGTCCAGGCTGGCCTGACCGGGGAACGGCTCCACCAGCGGGTAGATGTTGTTCCACTCCTGCGCCCACATGTTGCCCAACAGGTGCGCGGGGATGGGCTTGCCGGCGGGCACGGCGGCCTCGCCGTACTGCTTCGCCAGCCGGCCGCGCACGTAGCAGTGCAGCTCGTCGTACATGGGCTTGACCTGGCCCCAGAGCCGCTGCGCCTCCTTCTCGAACTCCGCCGGGGTCATGTCGTAGGACGACCGCCACAGCGTGCCCAGGTCGTTGAACCCGATGTCCTTCGCGCCCGAATTGGAGAGGTTCACCAGCTGCGTGTACAGCGGGCGCATGGGGCGGCTGATGGCGTGCCAGCCGGTCCACGCGTCCAGGAGCTCATCCGCGTTGCGGCTCTCCGCCATGACGTCGGACAGCTCCTCCAGGTCGCGGCACTTCCCCTTGCCGTCCTTGCCGCAGTACTTGCCCTTGCCGTAGAGGCCCTCCAGCTTCGCGGCGGTGGAGGCCAGCTCCGAGCGCTGAGCGGGATTCGCCGGGGCGGGCAGCGTCTGGGACACGCGCAAGAGGTGCAGCATGCGCGCGGTGTCCGCGTCCAGCTTCAGCCCGTCGAAGCGGCGCGAGTCCTTGATGGCGTTGTTGACGTAGGCCATCACCTCTTCGTTGACGGAGGCGGCGTTCCGCTCCGTGTCGTCGGTGATGTACGTGCTCTTGATCCACTCGGCGGTGGCCTGACGGGTCCACAGCTGCTTCAGGTCCGCGTTGAGCTTCTCCGCGAACTGCTTCGCCTCCGCGGGCGTGGCCTTCGCGGCCGGAGCGGGCGTGGCCTTCGCGGCCGGAGCGGGCTTCGTCTGCGCGCAGGCGGCGGGCGCCGCGAGCGACAGGGCGGCCAGGGCCGCGCGCATCAAGGTCTGGGGGGTGCGGGTCATGGGCGCGGACACTATGGGAAGTGCCCTGCCCTCGCACCCGCGAAGTCACGGGGCCCGCGCGCCCTGTCCCAAGGCCTTCCATGCCTGCGAAGGTCGCAACGCTCGCGCCGCCTGACTGGACCCGGGGGGCTGTCCGGAGGGCGACCAGCCACGACGGGCGCGCCCTGCCGTGCCGCTACAGGCAGTGACAGCTTTCCTTCATGCTTCTGGGACACACGAGAGATGCGCACTGGCCGGCGCCAGAGGCGGCGATGGACCAGGCGCGCGAGTTCCTGGAAGCGTGCCGGGACAAGCACGTGCTCGTCGTCCCGCACACGGACGTGGACGGGCTGACCTCCGGAGTGCTGATGCTCCGCGCGCTTCAGTCCCTGGGGGCCCGGCCGACGGCGCGCCTGCCGGGCAAGGGAGAGGACGTCCACCACCCGGGCTTCCTGGAGCGGCTGGGCGCCTCCTCCACGGAGGCCTTGGTGGTGCTGGACATGGGCAGCCGCGCGGAGCCGCTGCTGCCGGGCGTGCCCACGCTGGTGGTGGACCATCACGCATCGGAGGTGTTCCCACCCGGCGCGCGGGTGCTCACCGCCTACGGCCATCCGCCCGTGGCGAACACGAGCCTGCTCACGTACGTGCTCACGTCGTCGTTCATCGTGCCCGGTCCGTTGGAGTGGCTGGCGGTGCTGGGGACGGTGGCGGACCTGGGCGCGGACGCGCCGATGCCGTTCCTCAGGGACGCGCTGCGGCGGGCGAAGCGCTCGTCCGTCACGGAGGCGGTGGCGCTGCTCAACGCGGCCCGCCGCTCCAGCCGGTTCGCGGCGCCGCTGGCGATGCAGGTGCTCTTGCGCGCGGGCAGCGCGACGGACATCGCGGAGGGGCGCGTGCCCGGCGTGGACGCGCTGCGCGACTGCCGCCTGGAGGTGCAGCGCGAGGTGGCCCGGTGCGCGAAGACGCCGCCGCGCTTCGCGGGCAACCTGGCGCTCCTGCTGTTCAGCTCCGAGGCGCAGGTGCACCCGCTGGTGGCCATGCGCTGGGTGCAGCGGTTGCCGGACCACATCGTCGTCGCCGCCAACACGGGCTACCTGCCCGGCCGCGTGAACTTCGTGCTGCGAAGCCGCGCGCCGGTGGACCTGCTCGCGCTGCTGCGGGGCCTGGACCTGCCGCCGATGGGAGGCTCGTTCGCGCACGGCCATTCGCGGGCCACGGGCGGCAGCCTGCCTCCCGCGGACTTCCTGCGCCTGATGGACGCCCTGGGCTTCCGGGGGCTGAGCGGCCGGGACGTGGAGCGGCGCGGCGTGGCGCCGGGGTGAGGCGCTCAGGGCCGTTGCGATATGACGGGGTGGATGCCTCGCGCCCTCTCCGCCCTCCTCTTCTCGCTGTGCCTCGCCTGCGGTTCGACGAACGATGATCCGCCGAACCCCGGTGGCGAAGCCTGCCAGCGGTATTCGTTCCCGCTGTCGGACACGTCGCCAGCCAATCACGTGAGCTCGTGCGGAAGCACCGGGTGCGGCAACGGTGAGAACCCACCCAACTCCGGTCCGCACTGCCCCACGTGGTTGTCGTGCCGCGGCTACACCGTGGAGCAGCCGCGCTGTTCGTGGATCCACAACCTGGAGCACGGCCACGCGGTGTTCCTCTACAACTGCCCGGAGGGCTGCCCCGACGACGTCGCGAAGCTGGAGGCCGCGATGGCCAAGGCCGCGGTGGGCAGCAACGGCGTGCGCCGTGCGCTCGTTGCTCCGGACGCGCAGCTGCCCAAGCGCTTCGCCGCGCTTCTGTGGCGCCGCACGTACCTGATGGACTCCGTGGATCCAGACGCGCTCACGTGTCTGCTCGCGCTCCAGGACGTGGACGCCAATGAGCCGGGCCTGGTCTGCCCTCCGTGAATTGGCTGTCTTCACGGAATAAATGGCATTCGCGAGTGGGGGCTGTTGACTCCGGATGTCACGTATCGCCAAATTTTTGCGTGCACTGCCTCAGGGTCTCTTAATCCGAGACACGCGCCGCCCCCGTTTGACCCGCCTGCGCTTCCCCGGGCGGTCCTGAGTCCACCACCCCCTTTGTCGGGGGTGGCGCGTCGACATGACCGACACCGTCGACGTCCCCGTGTCTCCTCGGGGTCTGGCGCCTCGAAACATCGCAGATGCTTTCGAGGTCCAGGCCGCGCTCCGTCCCCAGGCCGTCGCTGTCCGGTGTGACGGGCAGCAGCTCACGTACGCGGAGCTGGATGCGCGGGCGAACCGGCTCGCGGGCTGGTTGAAGGCGCGGGATGTGGGACGCGAACGGCCCCAGGTGGGCGTGTGCCTGCCACGCTCGGTGGACCTCATCGTCACGCTGGTCGGCATCCTCAAGGCGGGCGGTGCCTACGTCCCACTGGATCCGGAGTACCCCTCGGAGCGGCTGGCCTTCATGGCCACGGATTCGCGCGTGCGGATCATCGTCACGCATGCCGGGCTGGAGTCACACCTGCCGTCGGGGGACTGGCACACGCTCCGGCTGGACACGGACGCGGACGCATTGGCGGGCTTCAGCGATGGGGCCATCGCGCGCGACGTCGTGGAGGACGACCTGGCCTATGTCGTCTTCACCTCCGGCTCCACGGGCCGCCCCAAGGGCGTGTGCGTGCCCCACCGGGGCGTGCTGCGGCTGGTGCTCGACCCGGACTACGTGCACCTGGGCCCGGATGAGGTGCTCTTGCAGCTGGCGCCGGTGGCCTTCGACGCGTCCACGTTCGAGCTCTGGGGGCCGCTGCTCAACGGCGGCCGGGTCGCCGTGTTCTCGCGCGGGGCCTCCGCGCTGGACGAGCTGGGAGACTTCCTGCGCGAGGAGCACGTGACGACGGCGTTCCTCACCACCGGCCTGTTCAACACGCTGGTGGACCGGGGCCTGCCGGGCACGGAGACGCTGCGGCAGCTCTACACGGGCGGCGAGGTGATGTCGCTGCCCCACGCCCGCCGGGCGCTGGAGGCCCTGCCGCGCACGCGCATCTTCAACTGCTACGGCCCCACGGAGAACACCACCTTCACGAGCTGCCAGCTCCTGTGCGCGCCGCTCGGCTCCGATCCCGCGCCCATTGGCCACGCCATCTCCGGCACGCGGATGTACGTGCTGGACCCGGAGGGCCGGGAGCTGCCCGTGGGCGCCGTGGGCGAGCTGTACACGGGAGGCAGCGGCGTCGCATGGGGCTACTGGGAGCGCCCGGACCTCACCGCCGAACGGTTCCTGCCGGATCCCTTCAGCACCGAACCGGGCGCGCGCATGTACCGCTCGGGAGACCTCGCGCGGCGGCTCGAGGACGGCGCGGTGGACTTCGTGGGACGCGTGGATCACCAGGTCAAGGTGCGCGGCTTCCGCATCGAGCCGGGCGAGATAGAAGCAGCGCTGCGCCTTCAGGCTTCCGTGCAGGAGGCCGTGGTGCTGGTACGCGAGGACACGCCGGGAGACCGGCGGCTCGTGGCGTACGTGACGGCGTCGGAGCCCCTGACGGCACCGGTGCTGCGGGCGCACCTGAAGGGCCACCTGCCCGCGCACATGCTGCCTTCGGCCATCGTCGTCCTGGACGTGATGCCGCTCACGGCCAACGGCAAGGTGGAGCGCAAGGCGCTGCCGGATCCGCGCGACCGCCCCGGGGCCGAAGAGGACTTCGTCGCGCCGGAGACCGCGCTGGAACGGACCGTTGCCCGGGTCTGGGCGGACGTGCTGCGCGTGGAGGCGGTCAGCGCCACGGCGGACTTCTTCGAGCTGGGTGGGCAATCCCTCCTGGCCACGCAGGCCATGGGCCGGCTGTGCGATGTGCTCCAGCGTCCCGTGCCGCTGCGCCTGCTGTTCGCGAGCCCCCTCCTGCGGGACTTCGCCGCCGCGCTGGAGGTGGCCGCGCCGACGGTCGAACGCGCCGAGGCTCCCATTCCTCCGTGCACGGATGCGGCGCGGGAGCAGTTGTCGTTCGCGCAGCAGCGGCTGTGGTTCCTGGACCAGTGGATGCCGGGCTCCGCGCTGTATTCGCTGCCGTTCGCGTTCCGTCTGGAAGGGCCGCTGGACACCGCCGCGCTGGAGCAGGCGCTTCAGGCCGTGGTGGATCGGCATGAATCCCTGCGCACCACCTTCCGGGGTGAAGGCACCGCCATCCAGCACGTCGCCGCGCACCTGCCCGTGACGCTGGAGCGGGCGGGGTCCGGCTCGGAGGCGGAGACGCTCGCGTGCATGCAGTGTGAAGCGGAACGGCCCTTCGATCTGGCCCGGGGGCCGTTGTTCCGTGCGCTGCTCATCCGCGAGGCGGAGCAGCGGCACGTGCTGGTGCTCAACCTGCACCACATCGTCTCTGACGGCTGGTCCATCGGCGTGCTGTATCAGGAGCTGTCGGCGGCGTACCTCGCTCGGGACCTGGCGCCCCTGCCCCTCCAGTATCCCGACCATGCGGCGTGGCAGCGCCAGTGGCTCCAGGGCGACGTGCTCCAGCGGGAGCTGGGCTTCTGGGAGCGGGAGCTCGCGGACGTGCCGCATGTGCTGGAGCTGCCCACCGACCGGCCTCGTCCCGCGGTGCAGCGGTTCGCGGGTGCCATTCATCGCTTCACGGTCCCGGCGCACCTCCACCGGGCGCTGGAGGAGCTGGCCCGCCGCGAAGGAGCCACGTTGTTCATGGCCCTGCTCACCGGGTTCCAGGTCCTGTTGTCGCGATACAGCGGCCAGCGGGACTTCGTCGTGGGCACGCCCATCGCGAACCGCACCCGGAAGGAGCTGGAGGGGCTCATCGGCTTCTTCGTCAACACGCTGCCCATCCGCGCCCGCTTCGAAGGAGAACCGTCGTTCCTCCAGTTGTTGGGGCAGGTGCGCGACCGCGCGCTGGGGGCGTATGCCCATCAGCACCTGCCCTTCGAGAAGCTGGTGGAAGCGCTCCAGGTCGAGCGCGAGCCGAGCCGGACGCCCCTCATCCAGGTGCTCTTCGCGCTCCAGAACGCGCCAACGTCGCGGCTCCAGTTCCCGGACGTCTCCGTCACCCCGCTGACGCTGGACACGCGCACGTCCAAGTTCGACCTGTTCCTCGCGCTGGAGGAATCCGGTGACGCGCTCGCGGGCACGCTCGAATACGCCACGGCGCTGTTCGATGCGGCCACCATCGAGCGCCTGACGGGGCACTACCTCCAGGTGCTGCGGTGCTTCGTGGAAGCGGCGGACCGGGCCACCGGAGACGCGGTGTTCCTGTCGGAGGTGGAGCAGCGGCGGGTGCTCCGCGACTGGAACGCGTCGGCACGCCCCTACCCTTCGGAGCTGTCCATCGTGGACGCTTTCGCGCTCCAGGTTTCGCGGCGGCCTGATGCCATCGCCGTGAGCCATGGCGCCGTGACGCTGACGTATGCCGAGCTGGATGCGCGCGCGGAGCACCTGTCCCGGCGGCTGCGGTCGCTCGGAGTAGGACGGCGCACGCCGCAGGTGGGCGTGTGCCTGCCGCGCTCGGTGGATCTCATTGTGTCGCTCCTGGCCATCCTCAAGGCGGGCGGCGCCTACGTCCCGCTGGATCCGGAGCACCCTTCCGAGCGGCTCGCCTTCATGGCCAGCGACGCGCGACTGGTCGCCATCGTCACGCATGAGGCGCTGGCGTCTGGATTGCCTCCGGGTTCATGGACGCCCGTGTGCCTGGAGGTGCCGTGGGGTGCAGTGGAGGCACCGGCGGCCGAGCCCGTGATGCCGGTGGACCTGGCGCACATCATCTACACGTCCGGATCCACGGGCCGTCCCAAGGGCGTGTGCATCCCGCATCAGGGCGTGGTGCGGCTGGTGCTCAACTCGGACTCCGTGCGACTGGGGCCCGGCGATCGGATGGCGCAGTCCACGACCATCGCGTTCGACCTGTCCACACTGGAGATCTGGGGCGCGCTGCTCAACGGGGCCACGCTGGTCCTGTTCACCAAGGACGAGCTCATCGATCCGGATGTCCTGGCGCGCAGGCTCCAGGACGAGCGCATCACGCACATGGTGCTGGCCACGGCGTTGTTCAACCATGTGGCCCGCTCGCGCCCAGAGGCCTTCCGCCACCTGTCCTGGATGATCTTCGGCGGCGAGGCCGCGGATGTCGCCAGCGTCAACGCGGTGCTTTCGCACGGCGGACCCCAGGCGTTGATCAACGGCTATGGCCCCACGGAGAACACGTCGTTCAGCACCTGGCACCGGGTGCCGCACGCGGGCGTCGACTCCGTGCCCATCGGTGGGCCGATCGCCAACAGCACGGCGTATGTGCTCGATGCCCGGTTGCACCTGGTGCCTCCTGGCGTCGTGGGCGAGCTGTTCGTCGGGGGTGACGGACTGGCGCTCGGGTATTGGGACCGGTCCGGCCTCACAGCGGAGAAGTTCATTCCCCATCCGTTCAGCGACGTGCCCGGTGCTCGGCTCTATCGCACGGGCGACCTGGTCCGGCAGCGCGCGGATGGCGTGCTGGAGTACGTGGGCCGCCGCGACCATCAGGTGAAGCTCCGGGGCTTCCGCATCGAATTAGGTGAAGTGGAAGCGGCCCTGCGGCAGCACCCCGCCGCGCGGGAAGCGCTCGTGCTGCTGCGCGAGGACACGCCGGGAGACCGCAGGCTCGTGGCCTACGTCGCGGCCATGGACGCCACGGACGTGGTGTTCCGTGAGTTCCTCCAGGCACGACTCCCGGGCCACATGGTGCCCGCCACGTTCGTGGTGCTGGAGTCGTTGCCCCTCACGCCCAACGGGAAGATCGACCGACGCGCGCTGCCCGCTCCCGAGGCCTCTGGCACCGCGGGATTCATCGCGCCCCGGAGCCCGCTCGAAGCACGGATCGCCGGCATCTGGGCCGCCGTGCTGGGCGGACGCGAGGTGGGGGCACACTCCCACTTCTTCGACCTGGGCGGGCATTCGCTGCTGGCCACGCAGGTGGTGTCACGCGTGCGGGATGCGCTGGGCGTGGCGCTTCCCGTGCGTGCGCTCTTCGAGGCACCTCGCCTGGAGGCGTTCGTCAGGACCGTGGAAGGACTGCTCGCACAAGGACACCGGGAGGCATCCCGCATCCCCGTGACGCCCCGCGGGGCCGGACCGCTTCCGCTGTCCTTCGCGCAGGAGCGGCTGTGGTTCCTGGGCCGGCTCCACGACGCCCCTGGCGTCTACAACATGCCCATGGCGCTGCGCCTGGACGGTCCACTGGATGTCCTGGTGCTGCGCGCAAGCCTGGAAGCGCTCGTGCTGCGGCACGAGCCCCTCCGCACCACGTTCCCAGAGGGCGACCGTCCCACGCAGCACATTGAAGAAGAGCCTGTCCTCACGCTGGAGGTTCAGCAACTCGATGCGCTGGGGCCGGACGACTCGCGGGTCCAGGCGCGCTTGCGGCAGGAGGCGCAGCGATCCTTCGAGCTCGCGCGGGGGCCACTGTTCCGGGCGCTGCTGCTTCGGCTCGAAGGCACATGCTCGGTGCTGGTGCTCAACCTGCATCACATCGTGTCCGATGGTTGGTCGCTGGGCGTGCTCTACCGCGAGCTGTCCGCGGAGTACGGCGCACGGCTCCAGGGCCAGCCGGCGCGGCTGTCACCGCTGCCCGTGCAGTACGCGGACTACGCGGCGTGGCAGCGCGAGTGGCTCCAGGGCGACGTGCTCCAGGGACAACTCGGTTTCTGGAAGGAACAGCTCGCGGACGCGCCGCATGTCCTGGAGCTTCCCACGGACCGCCCGCGCCCCGCTGTGCAGCGGTTCGATGGCGCCACGTTCCGGTTCACGATGCCTTCCGCGCTCCGTCATTCGCTGGAGGCCCTGGCCCGTGAAGAAGGGGCCACGCTGTTCATGACGTTGATGGCGGGCTTCCAGCTGCTGCTGTCGCGCTACAGCGGACAGCGGGACTTCATCGTCGGCACGCCCATCGCGAACCGCACGCGCGAAGAGGTGGAAGGCCTCATCGGCTTCTTCGTCAACACGCTGCCCCTGCGGGCCCACCTGCGCGACGGTGCCTCCTTCCGCGAAGTGGTGCGGCAGGTGCGGGACCGGGCCCTGGGGGCGTACGCGCATCAGGAACTGCCGTTCGAAAAGCTCGTGGAGGAGCTGCACGTCGAACGCGCCTTGAGTCACGGACCGCTGGTGCAGGTGATGTTCGCCTTGCAGAACGCGCCCGGCACGTTGCCCCAGCTTCCGGGCCTCCAGGTCCAGGCGATGGAGCTTCAGACCCCGACCTCCAAGTTCGACCTCACCCTGGCCCTGACCGAAGCCCCGGAAGGCCTCAGCGGCACGTTCGAGTACGCCACCTCGCTGTTCGAAGCTCGCACCGTCGAGCGGATGGCGGACCACTTCCGCCGGCTCCTCGATGGCGCGCTCCACCAGCCCGACGCGGCCATCCAGGCCCTGCCGTGGCTCTCCGAAGCGGAGCGCCAGCAGGTCCTCACGGCCTGGAACGACACCGCGCGGCCCTACCCGCGTGACGCCTCCCTCGTGCGTGCCTTCAACGCGCAGGTGGCAACGCGCCCGGAGGCCATCGCCGTGCGCCATGGGTCGCAGGTGCTCACCTACGCGGAGCTGGACGCCCGCGCCAATCAGCTCGCGTGGACGCTCAAGGCGCAGGGCATCGGACCGGATGCGCCCCGCGTGGGCGTGTGCCTGCCGCGCTCCATCGATCTCATCGTGGCGCTGGTCGCCATCCTCAAGGCGGGCGGCGCCTACGTGCCGTTGGATCCGGACTACCCGGTGGATCGCCTGGCCCTCATGATCTCCGATGCGAAGGTGCATCGGATCATCACGGGCTCGGCGTCCTCGTTCCGGTTCACTTCAGACAGCGCCGATTGCATCCGCATTGATGCGTTGGAGGCCCCCGCGCATCCCGGATCGCCTTACGACCCGACGCGCTTCCATCCCCTGGAACCCGCGTACGTCATCTACACCTCCGGCTCCACAGGCCGGCCCAAGGGCGTGTGCGTTCCGCATCAGGCCGTGATGCGGCTGGTGATGGATCCGGACTACATCCCCTTCGGCCCAGAGGACCGCGTGGCCCAGGCGGCGACGGTGTCCTTCGATGCCTCGACCTTCGAGGTGTGGGGCGCGCTGCTCAATGGCGCGACGCTCGTCCTGTTCTCCAAGGAAGACATCATCGAACCGGCGACGCTGGCCCAGGCGCTACGGGACGAACGCATCACCGCCCTGTTCCTCACCACGGCCCTCTTCAACCACGTCACCCGGACGCAGCCCACGGCCTTCAACGGCCTGTCCACGCTCCTCTTCGGTGGCGAGGCCTCGGATCCGGCCTGCGTGAACCGGCTGCTTGAGCACGGCGGGCCTCGCAGGCTGGTGCACGTCTACGGCCCCACGGAGAACACCACGTTCAGCACGTGGCACCTCGTCACGGAGCCCGTCACGGGCACGGTGCCCATTGGCAAGCCCCTCTCCAACAGCACGGCCTACGTGCTGGACGCGCACCTGCACCCGGTGGCACCCGGCATCGTCGGTGAGCTGTTCGTCGGCGGCGATGGCCTGGCTTGGGGCTACTGGGAGCGGCCCGACCTCACCGCCACGGCCTTCGTCCCCCATCCCTTCGCGAGCACCCCGGGCGCCCGCCTCTACCGCACCGGCGACCTCGTCCGTCAGCGCCATGACGGTGCGTTCGACTTCGTCGGCCGCCGCGACCATCAGGTCAAGGTGCGCGGCTTCCGCATCGAGCCCGGTGAAATCGAAGCCGTCCTGCGCCAGCACCCGGCCGTGCTCCAAGCGCTGGTGCTCGTGCGCGAGGACTCCCCTGGCGACAAGCGGCTGGTGGCCTACGTCACCTTCCGCGACTCGGTGACGGCCAGCGACCTGCGCGCCCACGTCCAGGGCTCGCTCCCCAGCCACATGGTCCCCTCCGCGTTCGTGCTTATGGACGCACTGCCGCTCAACGCGAACGGCAAGGTGGACCGCCGCGCATTGCCCCGGCCTTCCGACGCCACGGAGACGGACGAGGCCGGCGTGATGCCTCGCACGCCACTGGAGCAGCAGCTCGCGCGCATCTGGGCGGAGGTCCTGGGGCGCACGGTCGTCAGCGTCACCGCGAGCTTCTTCGACCTGGGCGGTCATTCGCTGCTCGCGGCACAGCTCGTGTCCAAGCTATCGGAGCACTTCCCGTTCAAGGTCCCGCTCCAGGTCCTCTTCCAGAGTCCGACGGTCGCGGCGCTCGCGCAGTGGATCCAGGCGAAGCTCACGCCGGATGCTCCAGCGGCTTCTCAGGGGCCCACGCTTCCGGAAGGAATCGTGCGGCTTCAGGAGGGACGCTCAGGCCTTCCGCCGCTGTGGTGCATGCACCCGGTGGGCGGCACGGTGTTCTGCTACCAGGACCTCGTGCGTGCGCTCGGTCCCGACCGCACGGTGTACGGCTTCCAGGCCCCGGGCGTGAACGGCGAGTGCCCGCCGCTGGGCAGCATCGAAGTGCTCGCGGCACACCACCTGGGCGCCATGCTCCAGTGGCAGCCCCAGGGGCCCTACTACCTCGTGGGCCTCTCCATGGGCGGCACCATCGTCTACGAGATGGCCCAGCGAATGCTCGCGCTGGGCGTTCCTCCGGCGCTGCTCGTCTTCCTCGACACGCCAGGGCCCGGCCAGATGCCCACGCGATTCGAGGACGACGCCGCGCTGCTCGCGGCCATGTTCGGCGATGACACACCGGCGCTGGCCCAGCGTCTGCGCTCCCTTCCTCCGCATGAGCAGATGAAGGAGGTCCTGCGCCAGGCCCGCGAGGGCGCGACCGTGCCGGACTCTTATTCGCTGCGCGACCTGGAGATCTTCCTGGACGTGTGGAAGGCCCACATGCGCGCCCTCTTCAGCTACGAGCCCGTGCCCTACGAGGGCACAGCCACGTACCTGAAGGCCCAGGTCCATGTGCCGCCCCACCCGCTGCACCCGGAGCAGCCGTGGCAGAGGCTGGTGCGGCACGGGCTGGAGGTGCTGCCCGTGCCCGGCAACCACCAGACGATGATCGAACCGCCGAACGTCGAGACCCTGGCGCGGCACCTGACCGCGTGCCTGCGGCGCATCGAGGACGCCGTGGTCCGAAGCTCGGTGGCATAGCGGCCTGAGGAGCCCCCGGCGGCGTGTCCGGTGAGCGGACGGCCGAGGGACAGCGCGGGCCTGAACCGGAAGGACTGGGGGCGCCGGAGCGTACTAGCGCCTCCATGACCAACACCATTCGACGCGCCTTCGCGGCGCTGCTGACGCTGACGTGTCTCGGGGCGCTGTCCGCCCAGGCCGCCACGGGTGTGCAGGGCCCCGTGCCTCCGGCCTTCCAGAATCGCTTGATGGTGGGCCTCTTCGAGGAGGCCGGCCAGAACTGGATGCGGGACAGCAACGTCCCGTGGGACGCGCGCTACCGCTACTTCACCAAGGGCTGGGCGGACAACTGGGGCTACGGCGCCCGTGACGGCAGCTGGGCCGCCAGCTTCTTCACGGAGACGAAGGCGCAGGGCTACGTCCCCGTCGTCACCTACTACCAGCTCTTCGGTGAGCCGGGCGGCGGCGAGCAGGAGACGCTCGCGAAGCTGAAGAACGCCTCCACCATGCGCTCCTACTTCGAGGACGTGAAGCTGCTCCTCCAGCGCGCCAAGAGCTTCGGCAGCCCGGTCATCCTCCACGTGGAGCCGGACGCGGTCGGCTTCATGCAGTTCCAGACGGCCTCCAACCCCAACGCCCCCGCGGCCATCGCCTCCTCGGGGATGCCGGAGCTCGCGGGCCTGCCCAACACCGTCGCCGGATGGAGCCTGGCGTTCCTCCAGCTGCGCAAGGCCGTGGGCGCGAACAACGTCGTGCTGGGCCTGCACATCTCCGCGTGGGCCAGCGGCAAGGACATCGCGTTCAACTCGCTCACGGATCCGCTCCAGCCGGAGGTGGACAAGGTCGTCAACTTCCTCAAGCCGCTGGGCCTGGGCACCAACGTCACCGGCGCCACCTACGACGTGCTCGTAGGAGATCCGCTGGACCGCGACGCGGACTTCTACCGGCTCACGCAGGGCGCGGATCACAGGTGGGACATGAGCGATACGGCGTCCCTCACGTCGCGCTCGTACAACCGCTACGCGGAGTGGCTGCGCCTCTGGAACCAGACCTCCGGCAAGCGCTGGATGCTGTGGCAGATCCCGCTGGGCAACTCCAACCACCTCAACATCAACAACAGCGGCGGGGCGCGCCAGGGCTACAAGGACAACCGCACGGAGTACTTCTTCGGCGCGAGCGGTGACGCGCACCGGCGCAAGTTCGCCAACGTGGGCGTCGTTGCCCTGATGTACGGCGCGGGCGCGGGCGGCCAGAGCTCCTACCAGAACGACCAGGGCACCGACGGCCAGCCGTACCTGAAGCAGCGCGCGGGCACGTTCCTCAATGCGGGCGGCCTCGTCCTGCCCGCGGCCGGCACCACGCTTCCGCCCCCGGGCGGCGGCGGATCCACCGATGGCGGCACCGTGGACGCCGGCACCCCGCCGGCCGACGCGGGCACCCCCGACGGAGGCACGCGTCCGGATGGTGGCACCGACGGCGGCACGGTTCCGGACGCCGGCAGCGACGGAGGCACCGGCTCCTCCGACGCGGGCACTCCGGCCGACCCGTCGAAGTACGGCTTCGAGTCCGGCGCGCAGGGCTGGACCGCCAGCGGCGCCGCGCTGTCCGCCGTGAGCAGCACGACGGCCAAGGCCTACGCGGGCACCCGCTCGCTGGCCGTTCCCTTCAACGGCACGTCCGGCAACGCCACGGTGGCGGTGTCCAACGCGGCCGTGCCGTCCGGCAAGACGGTGACGTTCCAGTTGTGGCTGCCCACCGGCAGCAAGCTCACCGGCGTCCAGCCCTACACCCTGGAAGGCGCCTCCGCGAACTGGCGCTGGACGGGCAACTGGATCGCCGTCAGCAGCCTCAAGGCCGGCGCGTGGAACGCCATCACCGTGAAGCTGCCCTCCGGCTCCACCTCCCCGCTGTACCAGCTGGGCGTGGAGTTCCAGACGACGGGCACGTGGAGGGGCACGGTCTACCTCGACTCGGTCAGCTGGTAGGTCCAGGCAGTTCCCGGTCCCGCGGGCGCGTGCAACAGCCCGCGGGACCGACGTAGGGTAGCGGCCCCCGTGAGCACCCTGCCCTCCGCCGTCCCCGCCTCCCGCGAGCGAGTGCGCGCCATCGACTGGCTGCGCGGCCTCTCCGTCCTCTTCATGATCCAGACCCATGCGCTCGTGCTGCTCACCCCCGAGCTGCGCAAGAGCGTGTGGACCGGACGGCTGCTCAAGGTGGACGGGCTGGTGGCCCCCGCGTTCATCTTCTCCGCCGGGTTCGCGCTGGCGCTGCTGATGGTGCGCAGCGCCGCCGCGGGCGTGCTGAGCGAGCGCGTGCGCCGCAACCTGCGCCGCATCACGGAGGTGTTCGCCGTCGCCGCGCTCGTCAACTGGGTGTGGTTCCCCATCCGCACCGAACCCGTGTGGCTCTTGCGCCTGGACATCCTCCACTGCGTGGGGCTGTGCCTGCTGCTCACCCTGCCCATGGCCGCGCTGCTGGCCCCGCGTCCGCGCGTGCTCGCGGGCACCGCGTTCGTCCTGGCGATGGTGGCGTTCGCGCTGGCGCCCTTCAGTGACTCCGCGGGCGAGCCCTGGGCGTCGTTCCTGCGCAAGTCCAACTGGGCCCCCTTCCCGCTGGTGCCGTGGGTGGGCTTCGCGTGGCTGGGCGCCTTCGCGGGCTGCATCGCGGGGGCGTGGGGCCGCAAGGGCCTGGCGCGAGCCCTGGGCTTCCTCATCGCGTTGGGCCTTCTGGGCACGCTGATGCCGGGCGTGCTCAACGACCTCTACCCGCCGCACCGCTTCTTCGTCACCAACCCGTCCAACTCCGCCACCCGCTTCATGTGGGTCTGCGCGGTGCTGCTCGTGATGCTGTGGGTGGAGGGACGGATGGCGCCGGACGCGAAGCCCTCACGCGCGCGCCGCTTCCTGGAGGTCTTCGGCACCGCGTCGCTGTCCGCGTACTTCTTCCACGAGATGCTGCTGTACTACCGCGTCTTCGGCGTCTTCTCGTTCCAGAAGCTGTGGGGCGACTCCAGCGGGTGGCTGAAGTACGCCGGCCTGCTCGCGCTGCTCATCGCGTGCACGTTCGTGCTGTGCCTCGCGTGGGATCCGGTGGAGCGCGCGGTGAAGAAGGGCTTCGCGCGCGCCGGACAGTGGCTGCTCAGTGCGCCGCGCTGGCCGCGGCCTGCTCGAAGGCGCGGATGATCTCCGGCGGGGCCTGCACCAGCTCGATGAGCACGCCCTCGCCGCTCAGCGGGAACTGATCGCTGGCCTTCGGGTGGATGAAGCACACGTCGAAGCCCGCCGCGCCCTTGCGGATGCCGCCGGGCGTGAAGCGCATGCCCTGCCCCTCCAGCCACTTGACGGCCACCGCCAGGTCGTCCACCCACAGGCCCACGTGGTTGAGCGCCGGGTCGTGCACCTTGGGACGGCCGTCGGGGTTGACGGGCTGCATCAAGTCCACCTCCACCTTGAAGGGGCCCGCGCCCGCCACGACGATGTCCTCGTCCACGTTCTCCTTCTCGCTGCGGTAGGTGCCGTGGGCCGTCAGGCCCAGCGTGTCCACCCACAGCTTGCGCAGGGCGCCCTTGTCGAGCCCCCCGATGGCGATCTGCTGGATGCCCAGAATCCGGAACGGTCGTGTCGTCTCCATGGCCGGGGACCGTCGCAAAAGGGGTCCCCCCACGCAAGCGCGGCCCACGTCCGGACCCGGGAAAAATTCACCGGATAAACCCATTCCGGAGGTCGGCCGTTTCCAGGGGCACGCTGACTTCCTCCCGTCGTCCCGGAGCCGCCCATGTCCCCTTTCTTCTCGAAGCGCCGCGTGTCCTTCGTCAGTGGTGCCCTCCTCTGCGCAAGCCTCGTGAGCGCGTGCTCCTCGTTGGAGCCGGCGCAGGGCGTGTCGGCGCGCAACGAGCTCAAGCCCCAGGCCGTGGCGAGAACCCAGAGCGCCCCCAAGGATGAGGACTTCGCCACCGCCCAGATGGCGCCTCCGCCCCCCTCCACCCCGGCCGCGGCCCCGGCCGCCAAGAAGCGCGGTGACGTCGCCGCCGCGCCCATGATGGTCGAGGAGAGCGAGGTTGCCGACGCCCTGGCGGCGTCCGAGCCCGCCATGCGGCGTGCCCCTCCGGCGAAGGCCGCCATGCCCATGGGCGCGGCGACGGGTGCCCTGGCCGTGGGTGGCGCCCCGGCTCCGATCCAGCAGCCCCTGGAGAAGCGCAAGCTGGAGGTGGGAGACGACAAGGGCGCCGCCGAGGGCGGCAACGTCTTCGAGACCTACAAGGCCAACGCGTTCACCGAGACGGCGAAGGACAACCTGTCCACCTTCGCGGCGGACGTGGACACGGCCTCCTACTCCATGGCGCGGCGCTACCTGCAGCAGGGCCAGCTGCCTCCCACCCACGCGGTGCGCGTGGAGGAGTTCGTCAACTACTTCAAGTACCGCTACACGCCGCCGGAGGATGGCGCCTTCACGGTGCACCTGGAGGGCGCGCCCTCGCCCTTCAACCAGCGCCGCCAGTTCGTGCGCGTGGGCGTGCAGGGCAAGGTCGTCTCCCGCTCGCAGCGCAAGCCCGCGCACCTGGTGTTCCTGGTGGACACCAGCGGCTCCATGGCGTCGTCGGACAAGCTGCCGCTGGCCATCGAGTCCATCAAGGTCGCGGTGAAGAACCTCAACGAGAACGACACCGTGGCGCTCGTCACCTACGCGGGCTCCACTCGGGACGTGCTGGCCCCCACGCCCGCCACGGACGTGAAGAAGATCCACGCGGCGCTGGACACGCTGGTCGCGGGCGGTGGCACGGCCATGGGCTCCGGCATGGAGACGGCCTACAAGCACGCGGTGAAGAAGGCCGCGGGCGGCGTGGTGTCCCGCGTGGTGGTGCTCACGGACGGCGACGCCAACATCGGCCCCAACCTCACCCCCAAGGCCATGCTGGCCAGCATCGAGAAGTACGTGGCCGAGGGCGTCACGCTCACCACGGTGGGCTTCGGCATGGGCAACTACCACGACTCGCTGATGGAGCAGCTGGCCGACAAGGGCAACGGCAACAGCTTCTACGTGGACAGCATGAAGGAGGCGCGCAAGGTCTTCGAGACGCAGCTGACCGGCACGCTGGAGGTCATCGCGAAGGACGTGAAGTTCCAGGTGGAGTTCAACCCCAAGGCCGTCAGCCGCTACCGCCTGATGGGCTACGAGAACCGCGACATCGCGGACAAGGACTTCCGCGACGACAAGGTGGACGCGGGCGAGATTGGCGCGGGCCACACCGTGACGGCGCTCTACGAGGTGGAGCTCACCGGGGAGGCGCAGGACCTGGCCACCGTGCGCATCCGCGCCAAGGCGCCCAACGGCACGGAGGCGAAGGAGCAGGCCTTCCCGCTCACCCGCGCCAACCTGAAGCCGTCCATGGAGGCCGCGTCCGGTGACTTCCGCTTCGCCGTCGCCGTGGCCGCCACCGCGGACATCCTCCGCGCCGCGCCCGCCGCGGAAGGGTGGAGCCTGGCCACCACGCAGAAGCTGGCGGAGGGCGCCGTGGCCGGCGACGCCGACCGCACCGAATTCGTCCGTCTCATCGGCCAGGCCCGCGCGCTGACGACCGCGTCGGCCAGCGGTCGCTGAGAGCAGCACCCAGCACGACGCACCGGGGAACGCGCAGCAAGGGGGGCTCTGCCCGCCACCGGGGATGCACCGGTGGCGGGCAGGGCTTTTTTCAGGGGTGCTTCAGATGACGGTGATGACGGGGGGCGTGGTGGTGGTGAAGAAGTCGGTGAAGCTCGCGAACCAGTAGATGCCCGACTTGTTGTTGATCTTGCACGCCTTGGTGCCGGAGACGCTCAGGTTGGTCCCGGTGGTGCTGATGCTGCCGGTGCTGATGCTGCCCGTCATGTAGTCGCAGTAGATGTCCGCGTTGCGCGTGGTGGAGAGCGTCGTCGGGTCCACGGCGCGCACGGCCATGATGTTGGCGGCCGAGCCGCTCCAGCCGTTCTTCATCACGAAGCCCACCGCGAGCCCCAGGTTCGAGCCGACGAGGGACACGGTGCCCGGCGCGCTCAGCGGGACGGTCTGGATGACCTGCGAAGCGCCGGTCGTCAGGGTGCAGCTGGCGCCGCCCGTGCGGGTGATGACGATGTTGTACTGCGGCGGCGAGGTGGTGATCTGCACCGTGGTCGCTTCGTAGTCACAGCCCTGCGAGGACGCCGTGGTCAGCCGCGCGCTCTGCTGCGCGAGCTCCGCGCCGTCCTCCTGCTCCGGACCGCCACAGGCGGAGAGCACGAGGGCGGAACCCAGGCACACCACGGACGTCAGCTTGTTCATCATGGGAATACCTATCCTTTTTTGGGGAGGGGGAAGGCCCAGACGCTAACAAGCCCGTCTGACAGAACCAACACGCGGAGTCCTGTCTGCCCTTGACGCGGAGCGACGCGTGTATAATGCGCGGTATGAACCGACCCGCTTCGTTGCAAAATGCGTTGGTGTTGGCCCTGACCTCGTTTGCCTGTGGGGCATGCGGGGACACTGCCTCTGGCGGGGGCGTGGCCCTGGGCTCCGAGCAGAAAGGGATTGCGACCTTCTACGACGCCACCGGTGCCGGAAACTGCAGCTACGACAGGGGCGGCGACCTGATGGTGGCCGCGATGAACCGTGAGCAGTACGACAACAGCGCCGCCTGCGGCCAGTGCGTGGACATCGTGGGGCCCAAGGGCAACGTGCGCGTGCGCATCGTGGACCAGTGCCCGGATTGCGATAAGGGCCACCTGGACCTATCGCGCGAGGCCTTCGACAAGGTGGCGGAGGCGAAGGACGGCCGGGTGAGCATCACCTGGACGCCGGTGTCCTGTGACGTGGCCGGCCCGGTGAAGTACCACTTCAAGGAAGGCAGCAACCCCTGGTGGACGGCCATCCAGGTGCGCAACCACCGGCTGCCCATCCAGAAGCTGGAGTGGAAGCGCGACGGCGATTGGAAGGCGCTGAAGCGAGAGAGCTACAACTACTTCGTCACCGATTCCGGCGTGGGCGAGGGCCGCTTCCAGCTGCGCGTCACCGCCCAGGACGGCCAGCAGCTCGTGGACTCCGTGGAGAAGGTGCTGGACGACGGCAGCGTGGACGGGGCGGAGCAGTTCGCGCCCCAGAAGTAGACGCGCGCTCCCCTGCCCCGTCCGTCACTGCGTCAGAACCTCAGAACGTGAAGATGGACGGGGACGTGGTGCTGGTGAAGAAGTCCGCGTAGCTGGCCACGTAGTTGTTCCCCGAGCCTGTCTGGCCGGAGATGGTGCCGCTCTTCGTGCCGGACACGGTGAGCGTCGTCCCGTTGGAGGCGATGGACAGGCTGCCCGAGTAGATGGAGCCCGAGCCCAGGAAGATGGACAGCCCCGTGGAGCGGACGATGGCCAGCGTGTCCGGAGCCACGTGCTTGAGGCCCAGGGACTGGGGCGAGCTGCCGCTGACGCTGGTCTTGTACGTGTAGCTCACGGCCACGCCCAGGTCGTTGGCCGCCAGCGACAGCGTGGGCGCGGTGCCCGTGGAGGAGCCCACCGCCACGCTGCCCGCGCCGAAGGCACACGTGGCATCCGCCGCGCGAGTGACGGTGACGTCATAGATGGGAGGAAAGGTTCCCGCCCGCGCCGCGGACGACACCGTGAAGGTGCAGCCCTGGGAGGTCCCCGTCACCAGCGCGGACTCCTGGGTGGCGAGGCCGTCCTCCCCTTCCACGCCAGCACCACACGCCGTGAGGCCGGCGATCGCGCAAAGAGAGACAACAGACTGGATATTCAGCATGGCATTGCACTCCAGGGTTGGGGGCAAACAACACCCTCCGTCCTAGAGCGCAATGCCAGACTTTGAAAGCTTTCTTCGCAATCCCTAGCGCCGCAGCATGCCGCGCAGCAGCTCCAGGGCCTCCGTGACCCCCTGCCAGACCTGGAGCGCCTTGATGCCTTCGCCCTCGCCCTGCACGTTGCGGCGGGCCGCACGCTCCAGGGGCAGCAGCGCGCCCTCCACCAGCTCAATCTGACGGCTCAACTCCGCCGGAGACGGACCGTTCGCGGCGCGCTGGAGCGACTCCGCCTGGGAAGGCAGGGACACCGACACGGGCCGGTCCGCCAGGGCCGTAATCGCCTTGGAGAGCTGCGCCATGTACGGGCCAAAGTCCGGCGCGGGCGCCTGGGGCATGGGCGCGTTGCGCAGCGTGGGCGCCTCCTCCGCCTGGGTGGCCACGCGCTCCGTGAGGGCCTTGAGCAGGTGCGCCAGGTGCTTGAGGTACGGAGCCAGGTCCGTGGCCGGAGCCTGGACCGGCGGGGGCGCGGCCGGGAGGGACACCTGCACCGGGGCGGGCGGCTTCTGGGCGGCCTCGCGGCTGACGCGGGCCACCTCCAGCACGGCCTCGCGCAGGGCCTCCAGGTGCGGGGCCACGGGCGTGTCCTCGCTGGGGGCGTTCGCCTGCGCGGCGGCCTGCACCACCGCGTCGCGCACGGAGCCCAGCTGCTCCTCGATGGCGCCCAGCTGTCCGGTGACGCGCGCCACGGGGTCGTCCTCCTTGCCCCCCATGCGCTTCACGCGGGCGAAGCCCTGCTTGATCTCCTCCCAGCGTTTCGCCTTCTCCGGCGTCAGGCGCCCGCGCATCTCCGCGAGCTTGAGCAGGTTCTGCTCGGCCGCGGTGGTGAGCGTCTGGGATTCGCCCTGGTAGTGGTCGTCGATGCGGCGCTCCAGCTCGTCGTCCGTCATCGCGGAGACGACCTTCTCCGCCATCTTGCCCATGTTGCGGTAGCTGCCTTGCAGCTTGAACGGCGGCTCCGTGCGGAAGCGCTCGTCCTGCGCGGCGGACGCGATGTACTGGAGGTTCACCTTGAGCAGCACCTGCTGCACGCGGAACAGCCGCTGGAAGACGGCGATGATCTCCTGGAGCTCCGCCGCCGCGTAGCCGTGCTTCAGCTCGCCGGAGGGGACGTCCTCACCCTTGGCCATCCGGATGAGGCGGTGCACGTCCTGCGGGTCGCGCGTGGCCAGCGGCGCCAGCACCGGGTTGGAGGTGAGCGCGTTCTCCAGGTAGCTGAGCGCGAACAGCTCCTCCTTGCCGTCCAGGATGTCACCCAGGTTGTAGGTGTCCGCGCGGTTGGCGAGCATGTCCGGGATGCGGAAGCGCTCGCCCGTCTCCGTGTACGGGTTGCCCGCCATCACCACGCAGAACTTCTTGCCGCGCAGGTCATACGTGCGCGTCTGGCCATTCCAGACACCCTCCACGCGGCGCTGGCCGTCGCACAGGGAGATGAACTTCTGGAGCAGCTCCGGATCCGTGTGCTGGATGTCGTCGAGGTAGAGCATCACGTTGTTGCCCATCTCGAAGGACAGGTTGATGCGCTCCACCTCCTGCCGCGCGGTGGCGTTGGGCGCCTCCGACGGATCCAGCGACTTCACGGAGTGACCCAGCGCCGGCCCGTTCACCTTCACGAAGGTGAGGCCCAGGCGGCTGGCCACGTACTCCATCAGCGTCGTCTTGCCGTAGCCCGGCGGCGACATGAGCAGCAGCATGCCCATGCGGTCCGTGCGCTTGCCCTCGCCCGCCGCGCCCAGCTGCTTGGCCAGGTTCGCGCCGATGAGCGGCAGGTACACCTCGTCGATGAGCCGGTTGCGCACGAAGCTCGTGAGCACCTTGGGCGTCAGCTCCTCCAGCCGCAGCTTGCGCCGCTCGCGGTCCAGGAGGTCGCGCAGGTACGCGCGGTAGGCCACGTACGCGGGCACGCGCACCTGGCGGAACTCGCCCAGCCGCGCCAGGAACTCGTCCAGGCGCAGGGCCAGCTTGCGGTCCTGGACGCGCGGGTGGCTGCCCAGCAGGCCCGTGGCCTCCGTGGCGGTGAGGGCGCCCGCCGTCTCGCGGTCCAGCTTGCGGTCCGTGACGAGCACCACCGCCGTCTCCAGCGCGACGTGGGACGAATCGCCCGGGCCGCCCTCGCGCTTCGCGAGGAACGCGTCCACCCAGGCGCGGGCGATGCGCAGGCGCTCCGGCAGGTTCTTCTCCAGGCCGCGCAGGTCGTCGTCGAACGCGGTGCGCGAACCGTGGCGGTCCAGGTGCGAGAGGAAGGCGTCCTTCAGCGCCAGGGCCTCGCGGCTGGTGGTGAAGCGGGGGCGCTCCACCGCCAGCTCCTCCACGAGGTAGCGGCCCGCCTGCCGGCCCTCCGCGGGCGAAGCGGTGAGGCCGTGGCCCTGGAGGAACGCGAGCACGCGCTCGCCCAGCTCATCCCCCAGCGCCACCAGGTCCGAGCCGATGTCGAACGCCTGGCGCAGCCGCGCGAGGCTGCGCGCCCGCCGGTGGAACACGCCCCGGAGCGCGTCGTCCGGGTCGAACGCCCAATACAGCGCGGCCCAGGCGCGAGGCACCGGGGCGAAGCGCAGCAGGCCCGCCCCCTGGTGCAGCGCGAGCAGCTTCTCCAGGAGCGCCGTCGCGTCCGCGTCGTGCACGCCGCGCTCGTAGCCCTCGTCGAAGCGGTCCGCCGCGTACGCGCGCACGTGCTCCAGCAACTGCCCCTGCGCGCCGGCCTCGTACAGCGCCGCGAGCGTGAGGCTGCCCTTCCCCTCCTCCGCGTCCATCAGCAGGCCCGCGGCCAGGTACTCCGCGCGGTACACGTCGCGCGTCTCGGAGACCAGGTGCTGATCCCAGAGCTCGCGGTACTTCAAGAGCTCCGGGTCCTCCACCTTCTGGGTGTAGTCGGAGCCGGTGAGCTGGAGGTACAGCGCGCCGTCGCGCGGCACCAGCGTCAGCTCCAGCGGCTGCGTGTTCACGTGGAAGCGGTAGGGCCCCAGCTTGATGAGGCCTTCGCCGCCCTCGAACAGGTCCTGCTTGTCGCGCAGCGCGCGCAGGGCGTCCTGCTTCGCGGACTTCACCCGCGACAGCACTTCGTCCGCGCGCACGCTGTCCTGGAGCGCCAGCAGCTGTTCGGACAGCTGCCGCAGCTTGAGGATCATCGCGTCGGACGCGAAGTAGGCGTTGAGCTCGTCGTCCGCCTTGAACGACTTCGCCCTGCGCTGCACGCCCTGGAGGATGCGCTCCGCCGCGCCGAAGAGGCCCGAGGCCCGGCGCTGACGCTCGTCCACCAGCGCCTGCTTGCGCGCGCCGAAGGCCTCCAGCAGCTCCTCGCGCTTCTGGGTGATCTGCCCCAGGAACTCGTCGAACTCGCCGAAGCGGCCCTCCAGCTCCTCCAGAAGGACGGTGAGCTTGGAGAGCGCCTCGTCGCACTTCTCCGGCGAGTCCGCCTGCGACAGCGCGTTCTCGATGCTCTGCCCCAGCAGCTTGAACTGCGCGCCGAACTCCGCGCGCTTCTCCTTGCCGGACAGCTCCTTGCGCTTCGCCTGGAGCCCCGCGCGCACGCGGTTCAACCGGCTGAACAGCTCGGAGATGCCTTCAAGAATCCGGGCCCGGGCCAGCGGATCCCCCACCTGGAGCCCGCCCACCACCTCACCCAGCACCTCCAGGCCCTGGGCGGTGCGGTCCACGTCCTCGGCCAGCGGGGCCAGCTCGGCCGTCGTCGTCAGCGGCTCCAGCCGCTCCAAGAGCCCATCCAGCCGCGAGGCCAGGGGCTGGAGCGCTTCACCCTTCTGGAGGAAGTCCACGCACGCGGTGCTCACCGCGTCGGACGCGGCCACCACCGCCTGCTCCAGGGCGTCCACGCGCCCCAGGTCCATGTAGCGGATGTCCTTCAACGTAATCAGGTGCCCGCGGTGCCGGCGCAGGTCCGCCAGCGCGCGCATGAAGCCCTCGGCGTCCGTGAGCCCCTCCGGCTGCGCGTTGAGCAGGAGCGCCTCCTGCGTCTGCAGCGCCTGCGAGAGCGACTCCTCCGCGCGCTTGCGCATCGCGAGGACCTTCTCGAACTCATCGATGATGAGCTCGGAGGTGCGGCGCAAAAGCTCGATGGGCTCCTGGAGCCCCACTTCCGCGTGGGACAGCCAGTAGTACGCGTCCAGGGCGCGCGTGGCCGCGTTGACCAGGTCCTCGTAGGTGCGGCGCGTGGGCTTGTCCGTCTTGGCCACGCGCGGCAGCGTCAGCGCGTCGCTGATGCCGCGCACCAGCTCCGCGTTGCCCACCTTGCCCAGGTAGCCCGGCGCGGGGGGCAGCTTCGCCGCGTGCTCGTCGGAGACGAACGGCGTCTGCCACACCTGCATGGGGTGCACGCGCGTGGGCTCCTGCGACGTGGCGCGGAACACCACCAGCCCGCCGTCCGCGAAGAGGCTCATGCCGTTCGCCTGCAGCGGCGTCTGCACCTCCTTGCGCACCAGGTTGTACGGGAAGAGCACGTAGGCGCCGTCGTCCCGGCGGTGGAAGACGTAGAGCACGTCCTCCCCGTTGGGCGAGCGCACCGCCTGATGGAACTCCATCCCCTCCGACGCGCCCTCGAAGACCTTGTAGTCGCCCGTCTGGAGGTAGTAGCCGCCCGGGAAGACGATGCCCTGGTCCTCCGGCAGCCGCACGCAGGACTGACCGATGGCGTCGATGCGCACCACGTGCTGGGTGCGCGAGTTGAAGACGAGGTAGCGGTACGCCTTCTCCCGGAACGGCAGGATGCGCAGGAGGATGATCCCGCCCACCTGCGTCCAGGCGAACTCCGCGTCGTCCAGCGACTGGTCCGGGTCTTCCACCGGCTCGCTGTAGATGCCCAGGCCGGTGGTGGTGTTGTCCTCCACCTTCACGGTGAGGTCGCCCTTCACCGTCTCCACGAAGACCTGATCCAGCACGTTGACGTGCGGGTGCTGGCCCAGCACGTACTGCTCGCGCGTGGCCACCGTCCACTCGAAGTCGTGCGACGGCGGGTAGACGTGGTCGCGCTCACCCTGGTTGTCCACGTAGGTGGCGCGGCCCTCCACGTCCACGTTGAAGCGGAAGACCTTGAGGTCGCGCGCGGACAGGCCCGTCTGGAACACCGCGAGCAGGCGCGAGTCCCGCCGCCGCAGCTGCAGCAGCTTCGCGTCCTTGTAGTACTTGTACAGCTCGCCGAAGTCCTTCACGAACCGGGGGTCCGCGAGGAAGCCGCCGGCCTCCGTGGGAGGCACGGCGGACAGGTCGAAGCCCTCGGCCGTCTTCTCGAAGCGGTGCAGCGAGAAGACGTCCGAGACGTTCGTCTCCTTCTTCAGGCCGATGAAGACGTTGTAGCCGAAGAGGAGGTACTTCCCGACGCTGACGATGTCGCGGGGGACGCAGTTGTTCTCCGTGCGCACCCGCTCGTTGCCAATGACGGTGAGCTCCGTGCCACCGAACAGCGCCTTGCGCCGCCCGTTGAGGTCGTTCGCCTGGGTCGCCAGCGCGTCCGCCTGGGAGAGGAGGCGCGCACGGATGACCTCGTAGCTGCCGCCCTCCAGCGTCGCCTCGCCCCCGGGCGCCTGGGTGCCCGAGGTCTTGGTGCTGTCAGTTGCCATGGATGTTCACCGAGAAGGGATTGCGATTGGCGGGACGCTTCAGCCCTGCTGCTTCTGCGCGAGGGCCGCCGCTTCCGTCTGCACCAGCGCCTTGATGCCGGCGGCGGTGGACTCCGTGGGGCTCACCGACATCCGGTTGAGCAGCGCCGCGACGGCCAGGTTCTGCGCGTCGTTGCTGAGGCCCGGCTTGGAGAGGATCTCCTTCAGGTCCGCCGGCAGGTCCTTCTCACCGTTGAGGTAGCCACCGAGCGTCTTCTTCAGGGCCTCGCCGTGGTCCAGCGCGCCGTCCACCGAGCTGCCGAAGGACACGGCCTTGACGAAGTTCTCGAAGAACTTCCCGTCGCCGCCGACGATCTGGAACTTCGCGTTGGTGAAGGCCTGGGCCAGGACCGTGGCCTGGGCCTGGGCAATCTCCTTGCGGACGTTGATGGCGGCCATCTCCACGTCGCGCTCCTTCTGGAGGCGCAGGCGGTACTCCTCGTGCTCGCGGCCCACGCCGTCCAGGGCCTTCATCGCGGCGGCCTTCTCCGACAGGCCCCGGGCCTCGGCCATCAGCTTCTCCTGGATGGCGGCGGCCTCGGCCAGCTGCTTCTCGCGCGTGGCGAACGCCTCCGCCTCGCCGCGCTTGTGGATGGCGGTGGCTTCGGCCTCCTGCACGCGGGCGTGGGCCAGGCCCTTCTGCTCCGCACCCGCGGCCTCGGCGAGCAGCTTCTCGCGCACCGCGGACGCCTGCGCCTGGCCCTGCTTCTCGATGACGGAGGCCTCGGCCTCCTTCACGCGCACCTGCGCCATGCCCAGCTTCTCCGTGGCGACCGCGTCCGCTTCACGCACGCGCACGCTGGCCAGGCCCGCCGCGGCGGACTCGGCCTGGATGCCCTCGGCAAGCCGCATCTTCGCCTTGGCCTGCTTGTCCGCGGCCTCCAGGTCGGCCTCGGCCAGGGTCAGCTTCTCCTTGGCGAGGAACACGGAGATCTTCGCGCTCGCTTCCGCGGCCGTGACGTCCTTCACGGACGCCTCTTCGGCGTGCGCCTGGGCGGTGATGATGATCGCGTCCTTGGTGCGCTTCGCGTCCGACGTCACGCGCAGGTCCTTGATGTTCTCCTCTTCCTGGGCGACGGTCTTCTCCACCGCGATGCGGGCGCGGACAACGTCGGCGATGGCCTTCTTCTCCGACTCCAGCGCCTTCTCCTTCGCGATGCGCTGCAGCTCCGTCTCACGCTCGCGGTTGATGGCCTCCAGGGCGCGGTCCTTCTCCACGCGCTCGGTCTCCACGCCCACCACGCGCTCGCGGTTCTTCTGGGCCACCTGCACCTGGCGCTGCTTGTTCTCCTCGTTGATGGCGATCTCTTCCTCCGCCTTGATGCGCGCCAGCTGCGCCTTGGCGAACTCCTCGCTCTTCACGCGGTCGGCCTCGGCCGTCTCACGCGCCTGGATGATGTCGATCTCGCGGCGCTGCTTGGCGGCCGCCTCCTCGCGCTGACGCTCGAGGGCGAAGATGGCCTCGTCGGCTTCCACGTTGCGCTTGGTCACCGCCATGCGCTCGGACTGCTTCAGCTCGTTGGTGAAGACGTTCTGCTCGGTGGTGAGCTGGGTGATCTTCCGGATGCCCTGGGCGTCCAGGATGTTGTCCTTGTCGAGCATCTCCACCGGGGTCTGCTCGAGGAAGTCGATGGCGCAGTCCTCCAGCATGTAGCCGTTGAGGTCGCGGCCAATGGTCTCGACGACCTTGTCCTTGATCTCGTCGCGCTTGGTGTAGAGCTGTTCGAAGTTGAAGGACTTGCCGACGGTCTTGAGAGCCTCCGAGAACTTGGCCTCGAAGAGGTTCTCCAGCGTCTCCTGATCCGACGCGCGCGCGCAGCCGATGGACTGGGCCACCTTGAGCACGTCTTCACGCGTCTTGTTCACGCGAACGAAGAAGGTGACCTTGATGTCCGCGCGGATGTTGTCCTGACAGATGAGGCCTTCCTTGCCGCGGCGGTCGATTTCAACCGTCTTCAGCGAGATGTCCATCACCTCCGCGCGGTGCACGATGGGCAGCACCACGGAGCCGGTGAAGGTGACCGTGGGCTCCGTCTTCAGCGTGTTGACGATGAGCACCTTGCCCTGATCCACCTGGCGGTAGAACTTGGCCACGCTCGCGAAGATGCCGAAGAAGATGACGATTGCGACGCCGCTGATTGCCGCGATGCTGATGGGATCCATGGCCTATCCTGAGAAGTCCGTTGGGCGGGCCTTGTTCCAAGCACTCGGGGTCCCCCGCGAAAGCCACCCGGTGCCGCTTGTCGCGCCCGTCCGGAGGAGCCCGGAGGACGCCAATGTTCATCGCTGTGAGCGGGCTCGCGCGACGGCCGCTGCCTTCAGCGGATCACGCAGCTGCTCCATTTCCTGGGGGAGGAGCCAGTCCACCGGCTCCACCTCGTACACGCCCCGCTCCGCGTCGTAGCCGAGGATCAACGCCGGCTGACCGCGCTTGAGCTCATTGGGCTTGTCACAGAAGACGTTGAGGATGAGGCCCGCGGCCCCATCGTCGAAAGTGGCGTGGCCGTCCTTCGCCGTCACGCTGCCGCTGGAGATGGTGCACACGCGGCCCATCAGCGCATCGCGGCCCGGAGCCTTCTTGGCGATGAAGATGGGGCGCAGCGGCCGCACCGCGAGCCCGCCCGCCACCGTGCCCACCGTCGCGCAAGCGAGGCCCAGGCCCGTGCTCACGAGCCACGAGGGCAAAATGGAGAGCGCCGAGTGCGTGGCCTGTCCGCCGAGCAGCGACAGCGACCAAGAGAGGAACACCACCAGGCTCACCGACACGGTGACGGGGATGCCCCCGAAGCCCAGCGCCGCGAGCAGGCCGGTGGCGGCCTCCGCGTCGTGCAGGTGCGAGTGCCCCGCGTGGCCGACGTCATGGCCCCCGATGGCCTTCGCGCCACCTTCCAGGATCCCCGAGGTGGCCTTGGCGCCGCCTTCGAACGCGCCGCTCACCGCCTTGGCGCCGCCCTCCAGGGCCGAGTCGCCATCCAGCATGTCGATGCCCGCCGCGCCGATGATCACGCACAGCCAGTAGGCCAGCACCACACCGAGGAGGATGGTGAAGATCGCGGTCGGAAACGCCAGGAGGGCGTCGAGAAAGGTCGTCATGCCTCGGGAATAAATTAGGAGGTGGGAGTCACAACGAACTCTAAACGACTGCACCCATATCCGAAAATGCCGCCAGGGGCTTTTCTGGCCGGCTGCCCCCTCTGCTGCCAGGGGGCACCCGGATTGCCGCCCCGGCGTGGACTGCGCACTACAGGGAGGCGATGCCCTCCCATGCCGCCGTCTCAGAACCCGAGCGCCCCCGCCCCGCGAGCCACCCGGGGATGACCCAGCTGGAGCGGCTGCGGCAGGACGGCCACCGGCGGCTGGGGACGATGAAGCGCGGCTTCCGCTACGTGGACGCGCGGGGCCGGGCGGTGTCGCAAGCGGAGCGGGAGCGCATCGACGCGCTGCGCCTGCCGCCCGCCTGGACGGACGTGGCCATCTCGCCCAAGGCCACCGCGCGCCTTCAAGCGGTGGGGAGGGACGGGGCGGGCCGCTGGCAGTACCGCTACAGCGAGGCGCATACGCAGAAGCAGCGGGATGCGAAGTACCAGCGCATCGTGGGCTTCGCGCAGGCGCTGCCGAAGATGCGGCGCCAGGTGAGCAAGGATTTGCGCAAGCGGGGCCTGGGCCGTGAGCGGGTGCTCGCGGGGATGCTGCGCATCCTGGGCACCTGCTTCATCCGGCCGGGCAGCGAGCGCTACGCGGAGGAGCACGGCAGCTTCGGGCTGGCCACGCTGCGCTCGCGGCACGTGAAGGTGCATGGCGACACGGTGGTGTTCGACTACCCGGGCAAGTCCGGCGTGCGGCAGCACCGCGAGTTGAAGGACCGGCGCGTGGCGACGCTCGTGCGGCAGTTGTTGAAGGTGCCCGGGCGGGATGTCTTCAAGTTCGTGGTCGACGACGGCGCGGTGGTGGACGTGCGGCGCCGGCACATCAACGAGTACATCCAGCAGGTGATGGGGCCGGGTTTCAGCGCGAAGGACTTCCGCACCTGGGCGGGCACGCTCATCTGCGCCTGCGCGCTGGCGAGGGCGCGCGAGCGCGTGAAGGAGGACGGAGACGGCGGCCCGGTGAAGAAGACCGTGCTCAAGAAGAGCATGGTGGCCGCGGTGCGAGAGGCCTCCGAGCAGCTGGGCAACACGCCCGCGGTGGCGAAGGCGTCGTACATCTACCCGTCCGTGCTCGTCCTCTTCGAACGGGGCCAGGTGGTGGACCGCTACTTCCGGTCCGTGGACGAGCTGGCGGCGAGCTCGGGCGAAGGCATGCACTGCTCGGAGAAGGCGCTGCTGCACATGCTGGGCAAGACGAAGCTCGGCGCGAAGCAGGCGTCCCTGTAGCCACGGGCCCGGCCGGGAAGGAGGCGAGCGGTGACGGTTCCCCTCTCGCGCGTGCCGGGAAGGCGCTAGCGTCCGGTCCGTGCCCGAGTACGTCACCCACCGCGACGCCCTGCCCCGCGCGGAGCTGGAGGCCCTGGGGGGTGCCCTGCTCGGCTCCCGCTTCGTCGCGCGCAGTCCGTTGATGGGCACGTTCCGTGCGAGCCGGGGCTTCGCGTTCATCTTCACGCGCGAGGGCCGCGCGACGCTGGAGGCCCGCTTCCCGTTCCTGTCCGTCTACCTGCGCCGCATCCTCGACGATGACAGCGCGCGCGGGCTCCTGCCGTGGACGCAGCGCTGGTTCGGAGGCCGCGACACGCGTCCGCGCCCCAATGCGTTCTATCTGAACCTGCTGCTGCTGGACGCGGGCACGCCAGTGGGACGGCACATCGACGCGACGTTGCAGGAGCCCAGCGGTGTCCCGGACGCGACGCCCGAACACGTGAGCGTCCTGTACCTGCGCGTTCCGAAAGGCGCGCGGGGAGGCGCGCTGCGGCTCTTGCGAGACAACCAACTCCAGGGCGAGGTGCGCCCCAAGCCGGGCCTGCTGGTCCATTTCCGGGGCAACCTCCAGCACGAGGTCCAGCCCTTCACCGGAGGCCCGGAAGGCGCCCTGCGCGCGAGCCTCGTCTGCGAGCAATACGCCTTCGCGGACGACGTGCTGCCCCGGCTCCCGGTGTTCCGCATCCAGTCCAAGGCGGGCTTCTCCGCCTACCTGGAGGCCCAGCGCGAGCGCGACGGCGCGGCCCCTTCCGTGGGAACGCTGGAGGAGTGAGCGCCCGCTGGAGCCCCGCTCCTGGAGCGAGCAGCCGCACGGGCAGACCACCGCTTGCGCCCACGCGGCGTCATCCCAAGGCTTGAGGTTCACCTTTCGCATGTGAGGACGACCATGGCGGGCAAGAAGCTGGAGGGCTACGGCGAGACCAGTGAGCAGCGCCAGCGGCACCTGGAGAACGACGGGTTTTCCGAACGGGCGCCCCAGACACCCGAGGAACTGGAGAGGGCGCGCACCGAGCCGGAGGACGGCCATCAGGTGGTGACGCTCCACCCGCTGGAGTCGGAGCGTCCGGACGACGAGCGCTGAGCCTTTTCTCGCGCCGGACTGCTAGGGTCCGCGCCCGCGATGAGCCAGAGCCTGACCCTGCTTGCGGGCCCCGACGCCCTGCGCATCCTCCGGGAGCGCGGGCTGCGTGCGGAGGATGTGGACATCCTTCCGGGCGCATCCGGCGGACCGAAGTGGCTGGGGTTGGAGGGAATCGACCGCGTGCTGTTCGGCGAGCTCCTCCAGCAGCCGCGCACCCGGCCGCTGCATCTCATCGGCAGTTCCATCGGGAGCTGGCGTCTGGCGTGTCTGGCGCAGAAGAACCCGGTGGCCGCGCTGAAGCGCTTCGCGGACGCGTACCTGGAGCAGCGCTATCCGCCCAAGCCTCCGCCCTCGCTGGTCAGCGAGAGGAGCGCGACGATCCTGGATTCTCTCCTGGGGCCGGATGGCATGGAGGAGATCCTCACGCACCCGTGGGCGCGCCTGCACGTGGTGACGACCCGGTGCAAGGGATTGCTGGCGGCGGAGCAGTCCCGTGTGCAGCTCGCGGGCTTCGTGCTGGGCGCGCTGGCGAACGCGGTGAGCCGCCGGACGCTCGGGCTCCACATGGAGCGCGTCATCTTCCATACCGCTGGGGACTCGAGCCCGTTCGCTGGGCTCAAGGACCTGCCGTCAGTGCACCGCCCCCTCACCCGCGACAACCTACGCCCGGCGCTCATTGCTTCGGGCTCCATTCCGATGGTGCTCGCGGGCGTCCGTGACATCCCCGGCGCTCCGTCCGGCACGTACCGGGACGGCGGCGTCGTCGACTACCACCTGGACGTCGACTACGGCACGGGCGACAGGCTGGTGCTCTATCCGCACTTCTATCCGTACGTGGTGCCCGGCTGGTTCGACAAGTCGCTCAAGTGGCGCCGCGCGGGGCCGCTCAACTTCCGCCGCGCGCTGATCATCACGCCGTCGCCCGCGCACCTGGCGCGGCTGCCCGGTGGACGCATCCCGGACCGCTCGGACTTCACGCAGATGCAGGCCGATGATCGGATCCGCGCGTGGAAGCAGGTGCTGACCGAGGGCGACCGCATGGCCGATGAGCTGCGGGAGCTCTTGGCTTCGGGCCGCATCGCGGAGCACGTCCAGCCGCTGTAGCGGGCGGATCCGCTCAGGAAGCGAGCCACGTTCGAAGCGCGGCGTAGACCTCAGGGTGATCGAGCAGGCCCAGGTGATTCGCGCCCGGGATGATGCGCTGGTTCGCTTCCGGGAACCGCAGCGTCAGCTCCGGCAGGGCATGGCGGCCGAGCGCGCTGTCCACCGGGACCAGCCCGTCACCCGGCGGCCGCGGCGACAGCGTCTTCGCGGTGGTCGCCGCGACCGCGTAGCAGTCCACGCCTTCCGGCAGCGCGAGGGCCCGGCGCGCATCGCCACCCCACCCGAAGCGCTCCCGCCCCTCCCAGTGCGCGTCGAGCACGTTGCCGAAGCGAAGGTCCGTGACCCCGGCACCGCGGATCCGTCCCAGGCGTGAGAACGGCGCGCTGTACGGGCTGAGCTCCAACAGCACGTCCACCCAGCTCCCACCGCGCTCCAGCGGCGAGCCGTGATGGGGCGAACCCAGGCAGACGAGCCTCCGCAACAAGGGACGCCAGCCATGGCCCTCCGCGTCCGCGACGAGGCATGCGCTCCGCGCCACGAGCCCACCCATGCTGTGCCCCAGGAGCGTCAGCGATTCGAGCGGCACGGGCCAGCAGGACACGAGCTGCTCCAGCAGCTCCGAGAACGCACGCCCGTTCCGGGAGATGTGCAGACCGCTGTTGTAGTGAAGGTACACCGGCGTGTAGCCAAGGTCGCGCGCCAGCGCCGCGCCATGGTCATGCCCCCGCCGGCTCCACTGCAGGTCGTTCATCGAGGAGCCATGAACCAGCACGAGCAGCCGGTTGCCTGCCTCCGGAAGAGCGTCGCGCAGGGCTTGGGGCTCCAGGCGCAACGGCTGCCCGCGAACCCGGAACGTCATCGCTATGGCGAGCGGATTGCCCTGCTCCTCCAGCGCATCCCCCAGCACACCATTCAGCGCGGAGACCACCGCCTCACGCTGGGGCCCAGGGGAGCTGTCGCCCAGCCAGGGTGAAAGCTGCGCGAGCACGGCGTCGAGTCCTGCCCCGGCGTGCCGGGCGACCTCCTGAAGTGTTCCGTAGATCCACCCCGTCACGGCCCTGGCCGGGCGCTCCAGCGGCCTGCCCAGCACGGAGGGACCGCTGGCGATGGTGCGATGCACCTCCTCGACGAGCCCCATCACGCCCCGGGTGGCCTGCACCGCGAGGCGGCTGGCACCCCGCAGGGCCTCCGCGTTCTTCCGTGCTCCCGGCGACTGGCTGTTCATGGATCGCTCCTCCACTGCCAAACCTACCGAACCGTAACCTACCGAACCGTAGGTCCAGGGTCAAACCGTGGACCGCTTCAAGCGCCCAAGCTCCTCGCGCAGGGAGCGGTTCTCCGAGCGGAGCGTGTGGAGCTCGCTCACCATCGGGCGCATCGCGACGTCGACCTCCGCCTCGGTGAAGCGCGGGGTGATGTGCTGGGGGCAGTTCCAGTCGAAGCCCTCCACTCGGAGCACGAAGCCGCGCTCCACCTTCGCGCCGTACCCGGGGACCTCCAGGCGCTCCATCGTCGCGGGGTCCGTTTCGCGGGTGATGACGGACGCGTGCGCCAGGACCTTCAGGCGCGCACGGTTCGGGTAGTCCACGAAGATGAGCGCGACCCGGTCGTTCTCGCTGACGTTGCCCGTGGAGATGTACTGCTTGTTCCCCCGGTAGTCCGCGAAGCCGATCGTGTGCGGATCCAACACCCGGACGAAGCCCGGCGGACCGCCCCGGTGCTGGATGTAGGGCCAGCCGTTCGCGACCATGCTGGCCATGTAGAAGCTGTCGCGCTGGGACAGGAACTCCGCCTCGTCGGGCGAGAGCACGTCCGGTGCGTCCCCTGCCCTCTCCATCCGCGCGTAGGCCGCGCGGCTCCCGTTCTGCTCCTGGAGCGCCTTCACCGCGGGTGTGAAGGCAAGTCTGGCGAATCGGCCCATGGTCTTCTCCCTCGATGCTTCACGTATATCCATGGGACGTGCTGAAATAATCAGCCGGGTCGGCAAGACTTCATTGCCAACTCCGCAAGAATCATGGACCAGCTCTTCACGCTCCGGACGTTCGTCGCCGTCGCCAGGCAGGGAAGCTTCACGGGCGCGTCCCGCCACCTGCGCATCTCTCCGTCCGTGGCCACGCGGGCCGTCGCCCGGTTGGAGGAGCGGCTCGGGCTCGCGCTCCTCACGCGCACGACGCGCTCCGTGCGCCTCACCGAGCGGGGACAGATCTACCTGGAGAGCTGCCAGCGGCTGCTCGAAGACCTGGACGAGGCGGACCGCCGCGTCCGCGGTGAGAACGCCGAACCGCGAGGCGAGCTCCACCTCACCGCCCCCATCGTCTTCGGACGGCTCCATGTGCTGCCCGTGGTCCAGAAGCTGCTCGCGGCGCATCCGGCCCTGTCCGTCCGCATGCACCTGTCGGACAGGAACCAGCACCTCGTGGACGAAGGCATCGACGCGGCCGTCCGCCTGGGGGAGCTGAAGGACAGCAGCCTCATTGCCCTCAAGGTCGGCACCGTCCGCCGCGTGCTGGTGGCCAGCCCCCTCTACGTGAAGCAGCGAGGCGCCCCCCGCTCGCCCGCCGAGCTGAGCCGCCATGAGCTGATCGCCTTCGAGAACCTCGACACGACGAACGAGTGGCGGTTCGGCGAGAGGGAGAAGCCGGTGCGCATCCAGCCCCGCCTTATCCTCGACAGCGCGGACGCGCTCATCGCGGCGGCGGAGCAAGGCGCTGGCATCGCGCGCACGCTCTCGTACCAGGTGGCGGACGCCGTGCTCGCGGGGCGGCTGGTGCTGCTCCTCGGAGCGTTCGCGCCGCCCCCCGTCCCGGTGAGCGTCATCTACCCCGGCCGCCGCAGCGCCTCCGCGAACGTGGGCGCCTTCGTCCGCACGGCGCGCAGGCACTTCGAGGAGCACCCGCTCCTGCCGGTCGAAGCGTGGCGCCCGCCCAAGCCCGCGGGAGGCAAAGCCAGACGCTGAAAAAGCGAAAGGGCCCCGGTGTTTCCACCGGGGCCCTCTCAGAGTTGCGGGGGCAGGATTTGAACCTGCGACCTTCGGGTTATGAGCCCGACGAGCTACCAGGCTGCTCCACCCCGCGTCACCGTGACGCGGCACTGCTGTTATCACCTCGAACACCCGGGGTCGAAACTTTCATTTCGACCCCGGGCTTTTCAAGTTGCGGGGGCAGGATTTGAACCTGCGACCTTCGGGTTATGAGCCCGACGAGCTACCAGGCTGCTCCACCCCGCGGCGAGAACGAGAGGGTAAGTACCGAAGCCTCTCGCTACCGTCAACACCTATCTCGGCGCCCCATCGCATTGTCTCGCGCGAGCGCCGAGATGGCGTGACGTCACTACTTGCCCAGCTTGCTGAGCAGATCCGCGAAGGTGCCGAAGCCCTTCTTGCCAGCGCCCTGCGGCTGCTGCGTCTTCTGCCACGCCTCCACCTCGGCGCGCTCCTCCGCGCGGATGGCGCCGGGGATGGACAGGCGGATCTTCCCGGAGGCGTCGATGTCGATGATCGCCACCTTCAGCTCCTGGCCGATGGAGAAGTGCTTGCGCATGTCCGTGCCGCGATCCGTGCCGGTCTCGCTGGCCGGGATGAGGCCCTTGCCGCCCGGGAACGCGAGGAACACGCCGTAGGGCTCCAGCCGATCCACCTTGCCGACGACGACCGCGCCCACCTTGGGACGGGGCGCCGCGGGCTCCTTGGGAGCCGACGCCTGGGCCTCCTTCGCGGGGCGCTCCTCGGGAGGACGCTGGGCCTCCTCCTCGGAGATGCGGCGCAGGCCGATGCGCTTGTCATTCGGGTCGATCTTCTCGACGGAGACCCAGATGACCTCGCCTTCCTTCACCGCGTCGCGGGGGTGCGCGATGCGCCGGTCGCTCAGCGCGGAGATGTGCACCAGGCCGTCCACGCCCGGACGCAGCTCCACGAACGCGCCGAAGGGCTGGAGCCGGACGACCTTGCCCTGCATGCGGTCGCCCTCCTTGATCTCCTCCAGCGCCTTCTTGAACGGATCCTCCTGACGCGAACGCAGCGACAGGGTGATGCGCTCCTTCTGCTTGGCCTTGTCCGGGGAGTTGGGCTGGCCCTCCTCCATGCGGAGGATCTCCACCTCCACCTCGTCGCCCTGCTTCACCACGTCGCTCGGGTGAGCGACGCGCGTGTAGGAGAGCTCGGAGACGGGGACCATGCCCTCCACGCCGCCCAGGTCCACGAACACGCCGAAGTCGCGCACGCCGGAGACCTTGCCCTTGACCGTCTTGCCCACGGCCAGGGTCTTGCGCGTCTCCGTGGCCAGCCGGCGCTGCTCGTCCTCCAGCAGCGAGCGGCGGGACAGCACCACGTTGCGGTCGCGCACTTCCGTCACGCGGAACCGGAGCTTCTCGCCGATGAACTGATCCGGCTTCTCCACGAAGCGGATGTCCAGCTGGCTGATGGGGCAGAAGGCGCGCGTCTCACCGATGGCGACCTCCACGCCACCCTTGTTCACGCTGAGGACCAGGCCCTCCACCGGCATGCCGGAGGCGCGGGCCTCCGCGAGCATCGCGAAGGACGCGTTGCCCTTGGCCAGCGCGCGGCTGAGCTGGATGCCCCGGGCGCCCATCTCCACGACGTGCGCCTCCAGGCGGTCACCCACGCCGAAGCGCAGGATGCCCTCGTCGTCCTTGAGCTCGCGCAGCTCGATCATCGCCTCCGACTTCGCGGAGCCGTCCAGCGACACGAACGCGGTGTCCGCGCCCAGCTGGAAGATGGTGCCGGCGACCTTCTCGCCAATGCGCACGCCGCGGCGGCCAGGAGCGCCACCGTCCTTGACCTGCGCCTCGAACATGTCCGCGAAGGACTCGGTCTCCGGGACCTCTTCGTACAGCGGGCTGGACGGCGCGGGGGCCGGCGTCACCGGACGCGGGGCCGGAGCCGGCGTCGAGGCCGCGGAGGCCTGCGCGTCGGCGCCCGTCTGCTCCGCGGTCGCGGTCGCCTCGGCGGGCTTCTCACCCTCCAGCGCGCGCGTCTCGATGGAGCCCGAGGCCCGCTTCACGACCACCATGGGGCCGGACGGACGGCGCTCTCCGCCGCCTCCTCCGCCACCCCGGCGCTCGCCGCCACGGCCACCGCCGCGCTCACCGCCACCGCGGGGCGCGTCGCCCTGGGGACGGGGCTGCGACTGGGCGTCGCGAGGACCGCGATCACCGCGGCCCGGCCCACTCTTCTCATCGCGGCCGCCACGGCCACCGCCGCGCTCGTTGCCCTGGCCCCCCGAAGGGATGCCCAGCATCACGTCGCCAAACGTGGCCTTCGGCTTCTTGGGACCGAAACCGCCAGGACCGCCCGAATTTCCGCCGCTCTTCTCGTCGCTCACTGCCGAGACCTTCCGTTGACGATTTCCGACCCGGGACTTCCTTGAAGTCAGGGCCTCTTGAAAAAGGCGGCGGACATTACACGCGCGCCATGCCCGGAGGAAGCCGCATGCGGCCATCCCCTTCACAATCGGCCTCCTATCCCAACGAAAAGGGGCCTGTCCTGCATTCCGTTTGAGTCCCCAGGCACCGCCTGGAGGGCAGCCGCCCCGCCGGGCGCCGCGCCGCGTCTACCGGACGAGCCCCAGCTTCCGGCCCACCTTGCGGAAGACGGCGCCCGCCTCCGGGACGCCCAGCGCGGCGGAGATGGCGAAGTAGACGACGCCAAAGGGGACCGCCGTCGCCAGCAGGCCCAGCACCGGGTGCAGCCGGGGCGGCACCAGGAGGGTCCCGCCCCACTC
>NZ_RAWC01000380.1:0-3827 GCF_003611685.1 Corallococcus sp. CA049B
GTCCACCAGTGCGCGCCTCCCCGGCGGGCGGGGCGGGACAGTGACGCCTTTCCGACCGCCGGGGACCCACCGGGGCTTGCCGCCGCTTCGCGAAGGACGGACCGCTCCCCACCCTTGTCCCCAGGGCCCATGGCGGATGGGGCCTTCACGGGCGGCGGGAACGGGGCATGGGGCGGACGGGTGTTTGGCCGGGCTGGGTGCTGCTGCTGGGGCTGTGGGCGGCGTGCGGCCAGACGCTGCCGGAGGACGCGGTCTCCTCCAGGTTGGCCTGGCGGCCCCCACCCCTCTGCATGCCCATGACGTGTGAGTCCCAGGGGCTGGACTGCGGCTACGCCATCGACGGGTGCGGCGGCACGCTCCAGTGTGGCGAGTGCGCCGGAGACCAGGCCTGCGGCGGGGGCGGCGTGCCCAACGTCTGCGGCCCCCGGCCCTGTGTCCCCAGCACCTGCGAGGCGCGGGGCGCCACCTGCGGGCCGCTCCCGGACGGCTGCGGCGGGGTGCTCGACTGCGGCACGTGCGCGACCCCGGAGGTCTGCGGAGGCGCCGGCGTGCCCAACGCCTGCGGCCCCCCGGCCTGCGTCCCCACCACCTGCGAGGCCGCGGGCAAGAACTGCGGGCAGGTCGCGGACGGCTGCGGCGGGGTGCTCGACTGCGGCGCGTGCGGGCCGGACGAGACGTGCGGCGGAGGCGGCACCGCCAACGTGTGCGGCCGCGCGCCGTGCGTCCCCACCACCTGCGGGGCGCTGGGCAAGAACTGCGGCGCCGTGTCCGACGGCTGCGGCGGGGTGCTCGACTGCGGCGCCTGCGCCGAGGGGCTCACCTGCGGCGCGGGCGGCGTGGCCAACGTCTGCGCGGCCCCGCTGTGCCAGGCGGCCACCTGCGCCGCGCTGGGGAAGGGCTGCGGCGAGGTGCTGGACGGCTGCGGCGGCGTCCTGGAGTGCGGCGCCTGCGAGGCCGACGCGACGTGCGGCGGCGCGGGGGAGTCCAACGTCTGCGGCGCCGGCACCTGCGTGCCCACGACCTGCGCGGCCCAGGGCGCGAACTGCGGCCGCGTGTCGGACGGCTGCGGCGCGGTGCTGGAATGCGGAGGCTGCCTCGCGTCCGAGACCTGCGGCGGCGCGGGCACACCCAACGTCTGCGGCAAGGCCGCGTGCACGCCGTCCACCTGCGAGGCCCTGGCCAAGGACTGCGGCCGCGTGTCAGACGGCTGCGGCGGCACGCTCGACTGCGGCGCGTGCGGCGAGGGGCTCACCTGCGGCGCGGGCGGCGTCCCCAACGTCTGCGCGGTCCCGGGATGCCGGCCGGCCACCTGCGGCTTCCTGGGGGCGACGTGCGGCGCGGTGGAGGATGGCTGCGGCGGCACGCTCGACTGCGGCGCGTGCGCGGCGCCGGAGACCTGCGGCGGCACGGGCGTGCCCCACGTCTGCGCGCCCCCGGAGCCCGTGTGCGTGGACCGGGATCTGGGCAGCGCGCTGCCGGTGTCGCTGAAGGGCTCCACCGTGGAGGCCCGGGACGACCACGCCGCCTCTTGCGGAGGCGCCGGCGCTCCGGACCGGGGCTACCTGTGGACGGCGCCCCGGGCAGGCACCTTCACCTTCGACACGGCCCGCTCGGCGGTGCGGTCCGTCATCGCCGTGTACGCGGACGGCTGCGGCGGCGAGGAGCTGGCGTGCGCCACGGGCGGCATCAGCTACGGCGGCGGGGCCCGGGTGGCGGTGACGCTGACGCAGGGCCAGCGGGTCCTGGTGACGGTGGACGCCGTGGCCGGCGGGTCCTTCACGCAAGGCGCCTTCGAGCTGCACATCGACGAACTGCGCGCCACCGAGGCCGGCGCCTCCTGCTTCGACGGCATGGACAACGACGGGGACCGCTGGGTGGACTGCGCGGACACCGAGTGCCGCGACGAGCCCCGCTGCAAGGGCCAGGGCTGCGCCCACCACGACCTGGGCAGCGCCCTGCCCGTCACCTTCCAGGGCGAGACGGCCTTCTCCGGCGACGGCTTCCAGGGCACCTGCGGCGCGCTGCTCCAGCAGGACCGCGCCCACCTGTGGACGGCGCCCAGGGCCGGCACCTTCGTCTTCGACACCTCGCCCGGCAACGACCCGGACGCGGGCGGCCACGCCCTGTACCTCCTCGCCGGCTGCCGGGGCACGGAGCTGGGCTGTGCCGCGCACCCACATCCTACGACAAAGGGGGCTCCGGCGCTGAAGCTCACCCTGGCCCAGGGGCAGTCCGTGCTGGTGGTGGTGGACGGCATGGCCCGGCCGGACCGGGACACCCCCATCCGCTACACCCTCCACGTCACCGAATGGGTCCCGTCCGAGGCCGGCCACTGCCACGACGGCGCGGACAACGACGCGGATGGCCGGGCCGACGACGCGGACCCCGACTGCCGCTGACGCTGACGCGCCGTGCCACAACCGGTGTCCCACACCCACCTTCTCAGCACATGTGAGGTGCTACGCAACTGATCGACGGCTGCCGCGATAATCCCCTCAAGACGTCAGCAGCCCTTCCAATCCATTCCTCGAACTCCGACGAGTGAGCCCCACATGAGCCTCATCGACCGCGCCCGCAGTGCCGTCTCCAACACCATCCGCCAGGTGCAGCAGGACCCCATCAAGGCGGCGAAGGACATCGGGACGCAGGCGAAGAAGGGCTACGACACCTTCAACAAGGTGAAGACGGCCGTGAAGGACGGCTTCGACAACGTCAAGAGCCTGAAGACGGACGGCTTCAAGGCGACGCTGAAGGGCAACGTCGACAAGCTGGTCTCCAAGGCCACGGACCCGAAGACCAAGCTCGACCTCAAGGGCAAGCTGGGCATCGCGGGCGGCGCCATTGGCACCATCACCAACGCCGCGAAGCTGGTGGGCCAGGCCGGCACGGCCATCTCCGACGTGCGCAACGCCGTGCGCTCCGGCTCCAGCGAGGACTGGAACAAGGCGCTGGGCTCCGTCGCCACCGCCGGCAAGACGGCGGTCAGCACCGTCAAGGGCGGCCTGGAGCTGGCCCGCGACGTGAACAAGTTCGGCAGCGCGTACAAGGCCGCCAGCGGCGCCTTCAAGGCCGCGGTCCCGGGCGCCGGCCCCAAGCTGGCCCGCGCCGCCGCCGGTGCCGCCGCCAAGGCCGCCTTCGAGGGTGGCGCTTCCTCCGCCATCAAGAACGGCGTGCGCACCGCCCTGAAGACCGCCGTCAGCGAGTCCGGCGTGGCCCTGAAGGCCGCCACGGGCACCGCGTCCCGCGCCGCCGCCCGCGCCGCGCTGTCCGAGGGTGGCAAGGCCGCCGCCAAGGCCGGTGCGACCGCCGCCGCCAAGGCCGCCGGGGGCACTCTGGCCAAGGCCGCCGGCCGCTTCGCCCCGGGCGCGAACATCGCCATCGCCGCCTTCGACACGGCGAACGCGATCTCCACCCTGCGCGACCCGAACGCCAGCACCACCAAGAAGGTCACGGGCGTCATCACCGCCGTGGGCTCCATCGCCGCCGCCACCAACATCCCGGTGGTCAGCCAGGTGGGCGCCGCCGTCTCCGCCGTGTCCAGCTTCGTGGGCGGCCTGTTCGGCTAAGCCGTTGAAGTAACCGCGGGGCCCCGGGCGGCGAACGCCCGGGGATGTCCCCGGGGGGCCGTTTTCTGGTAGGCACCGTGACCGAGTGAGACGCGCTCGTTTCAATCCCCTCTGGGACCACGGTCGATACCTGCCAGGAGGCCCTCCGGTGGCCACGAAGAAGAACCCTCCCGCGAAGCCGTCCGCCCCCGCCGCCAAGGCGCCCGGCGCGGCTTCCACCCCGGCGAAGCCGGCGAAGTCCGCCGCCGCCAGCCCCAAGCC
>NZ_RAWC01000381.1:0-3805 GCF_003611685.1 Corallococcus sp. CA049B
GGGCGGGGATGTGCTGTGGGTGACGTCCGGCACGCCGCGCTCGGATGAGGACCGCGAGCAGGTGGACGGGGAGCGGCTGGTGGTGACGCTGTCCCGCTACTCGGCGGACGGGATGAAGCAGTGGGCGAAGGAGTTCGAGCGCAACCGCCTGTCGGACCTGCGCGTGGCGGGCTCCACGGGGAGTGACGGCGCGGTGTTCCTGTCCGGCAACGCGTTCCTGTACTCGGCGGACTTCGGGCTGGGCGAGGCGCAGGACGGCTTCCTGGTGAAGTTCACGCAGGCGGGCGAGCCCGAGTGGCAGCGCCGCGTGGGCCAGAAGGTCTACGCGGTGGCGGCGGACGCGGCGGGCGGAGTGGTGGCCCTGGGCGAGGAGTGGACGCCGGAGGCCCACACGCCCCAGCTGGTGCGCTACGCGGCGGACGGCACGGTGAGCTGGACGAAGACGTTCGACGGCGCGAAGGAGGGCACGCTGCTGTCGGCGGTGGCGCTGTCGGGGACGGGCACGCCGGTGGTGGCCGGGCGGCTGGTGGGCCCGGTGACGGTGGACGGGCGCACGTTCGACGCGCAGGGCACGGGCGGCTTCGTGGTGCTGGCGTTCAGCGCGGACGGAGCGCTGGCGTGGGGCCGCGAGGTGCCGGGAGTGAACGGCCGCGTGGGCTCCGTGTCGGTGGGCGCGGATGGCACGGTGGCGGTGGCGGGCGAAGCGGTGGGCCTGCTGGTGTGGAACGGCGTGGCGCTGGATGAGGGCGGCCCGTTCGTGCTGACGGCGACGGCGGACGGGCAGGAGCGCTGGGTGAAGCAGCCCCCGTGCGGCGCGACGTCGGTGGGCACGGTGGCGGCGGTGGAGCCCGCGGGCCCGGTGGCCACGGCGTGCGGCAACACGGTGACGCGCTACGCGGCGGACGGCGCGCTGCTGGGCACGAGGTCGCTGGCGCCGGAGGCGTGCGAGAGCGGCACGTGCTCGCTGGCCGCGACGACGCTGGTGGCGGCGCCGGAGTCCGGGCTGGTGGTGTCCGGCTGGCAGCGCGACGGCGCGGGCGACACGTGGAACCAGGATGCGTTCCTGCGGCTCGTGACGCCGTGATTTGGACGGAGGCCTCGGGGCCGCGCTACCACGCGACCTCGATGCCTCCGGTGTCCTGCGCCCAGCCGGAGATGGCGCGGTCGCGGGTGAGGAGCGGCAGTCCGAGTCTGCGGGCCGCCGCCACGATGAGCCGGTCGAAGTGGTCCCGATGTTCCCAGTCGAGCCGGGCCGCCTCCCGGACATCCGCATCGCTCATGGAGTCGTGGACCAACTCCGGACAGTCAATGTCCGCCACCAGGCATCCAGCGTGGTGGGGAAACGCAGCTTCCCGCCCTGGGCCAGCAACCACGTCTCCAGCACGACGGGCGCGGGTACCACCAGATAGCCGCGCCGGTGCTCGAAGGCGGAGAACGCGCGCTTCGCCGTGGGCCCGAGCTTCTGGAACTGGTCGCCCGCGTAGAAGTGCAGGGCATTCGTGTCGAGCACGTAGCCCTCACTCACGCTCCAGCACCTCCGCGGAGGTCAGGGCCGAGCGCTGGAGTCGCTGACTGGGGCTCTCTTCGGCAGCCTCCAGGTCACCAACGATGCGCAGGGAGCCGCGAAGCTTCGACTTCCGCTTCCGGGCGGGACGCACCTTTCGCTCCGCTTCCAGCAGGGCCTCCAATCGCGAGGGCGCGATGAGGAACGCCTTCAGTTCATCGTGCACCGTGATGGCGGTGACATGCCGCTGGGTGGCCGCCTGCTGCACGAGCGCACTGAGATGGCTGCGCGCTTCGCTGAGCGGGATGCGCTGCATGGGCAGGGGCCACGTGGGCGGTGATGCGGCGGCGCGACGCGCGGTCGCGGGACGAGGAGGTGTCCGCCGTCGATGTTTGCTGGCCATGGTGCGCGGATAATAGGCGCAGGTCCGACATGCCTTCCGGCCCGGGCGTCAGGCCGCCGCCGCGGTGTTCAGCTTCAGGTCCTGGTTGAGCCCCGCGTCCTTGCGCACGCGCCAGATGTACTGGTCCAGGAAGTAGTGGTGCAGCGCGAAGCCCCAGATGAAGCCTTCCATCAAATCCCTCAGCGTGAGCCCACTGCCTCCCATCGCCACCTTCGCATCGAAGGAGCCGCAGCCCGGATGCACGCCCATTCCGCAGCCCAGTGTCCGGTACACCAGCGTGAAGGCGAGCCCGCAGAGCGCGTAGACGATGAAGCGCTGACTCACCCTCGGCGCCCAACCGAACGCGGTCCGGTCCACGCCGTCCGCGTGGTAGCGGTTGCGGTGAAAGAACCAGACGATGCCGTGGTACTGCACGTTGTGGAACGCCGTCACCGCCACGGTGAACATCAGGAAGTCCATCCGCCGCGACACCGACGGCCAGAACACCAGCGACGTCAGCCCCAGCGCCGCGCCCAGCATCAACACCTTGGGCCCGTTCACGCCCAGGCCCCGGCGCCACCGCCACACCTGCCTCGCCGCCAGCAGCCCCACCACCGCGAGCACCACCGCGAAGCACGCGTGCGCCACCCCGACCTCCCAGGTCGGCTCCGCCATCAGCCCCAACCGGCGCCGCGCCCCCGGATGCGTCAGCGCGAACGCCACGAACGGCGCGAGCAGCCCCACGTACAGGGTCACGCTGTCCAGCCGCCGGTCCCACGCGTCCCGCTCTCCGGCCTTGCGCTGGTAGAGCACCATGATGCCGTAGTGCTGCCGCACCACGTGCCAGTACGCCCACAGCGCCGCCAGCGTCACGAACACCGCGAACGGCCAGCGCTGCCCGGACAGCACCGACGCCGCGAACACCGCCGGCCCCGCCGCGAACCACGCCAGGCTGCCCCAGAGCAGCCGGGCTCGCGCCTTCCGCTCCCGAGCGTCCAGGTACGTGCGCGACACCGTCGCGAACAGGTGCGGCCCGTCCAGCAGCAGCACCCACGCCCACCACAGCGGCGGCCCGCTCACGCCCCCCAGCACGTGCAACGCCATCAGCGCCAGGCTCGCGCCCAGTCCCCCCACCGTGGAGAGCAGGTCATGCCGTCGGTCCACCAACCACCGCGCATGCAGGGGAGCCGGGGCGAAATGGGGGACCGCGTTCATCGGGGGACTCCCGTCCGGTGGACCCGGATCTCTTCCTGAGGGAAACGAAGTCCCAGGATAGCGGGGACATACAGGTAAGTCAGATGCGCACCTGGAGGTCTCGAACGGGCACCGGCCGGACGGGCAGGGGGCCAGAACCCCCTTGAGGGAATGGCCCCCGAACGCGACAGTGCTGAACCATGGATCAAGGTCGGCGTACCTCGGACCGCAAGTCGGTCGGTCTGTTGGTGAAGCTCAAGCATGAGACCGTGGGGAGCTTCACCGAGGAGTTCGCCACCAACATCAGCCCCGGGGGCATGTTCATCCGCTCGCGCACGCCGCAGCCGGTGGGCACGCCCGTGCGCTTCGACGTGCAGATCGCCAACGGCGTGCGCGTGCTTCAAGGCACCGCGACCGTGCGCTGGGTGCGCGACGTGAACGACCCCGCGGGGCCTCCGGGCATGGGGTTGCAGTTCCAGGAACTGGATACCGCGAGCCGCGCGCTCGTGGACCTGATGCTCCAGCGCAAGCCGGGTGGCGGTGCCGTGCCCGCCGCCGCGCCGCTGCCGTCCATTGCTCCGGTCGTGGCGCCGGGCATCGCGCCGTTGAGCGCGCCGGGCATCGCGCCGTTGAGTGCGCCGGTGCGTCCGCCCGTGGCCGCGCCGCCGGTTTCCACCGCCGCCGCGCCCCGGCCCGCCGCCGCCCCAGCGCGTCCCACCGCCGTC
>NZ_RAWC01000382.1:0-3751 GCF_003611685.1 Corallococcus sp. CA049B
CCCAAGCCCGCCCCCGAGCGAATCGAGTGGGTGGAGCGGGGCGCGCCCGCGTTCGTGGACGTCAACGGCGATGGGACGGAGGACATCGTCGGCCACGTGCGCCGCTACGAAGGCACGGCTCCCAGTGAGTACATCGCCGCGTTCGACGGCCGGACATTCCAGAAGCTCTGGGAGTCGGCCCCCTCGGAGGGGCCGGACGCCTCCCGCCACACGAAGGTCATCGCCCAGAACGGCCGGCTGGTGATGAGCGAGCAGCGCACGGTGAACCTGCTGGAGCTGGAGACCGGAAAGCGGCTGGGGCGCGTGCCGCTGACGGACTCGCCGCGCCGGCTCTGCATCCCGCCCGGGGACACGACGTCCGTCTGGGTGGAGGTGGTGGACCACCAGCACCTGCTCTTCGATACGCGCACGGCCACCGCGAAGCCCGCGCCCCGCGCGCCGAAGGGCTGCGCCACGCCGCCCCTGAGCCCCCAGACGTGCAACATGAGCCGGCCGGCGGAGCACCCCACCACCTGCGAGCGCTCCAGCTATCCGCCCTCCGACATCCGCGGCTTCTCCACGAAGTACCTCCTCCGCGCGGACGGCTACACGCTGGCACTGGGCACACGGTGGCCGGGGACGCAGGTGCCCCTGGTGGCGCTGTACGCGCCGGGCAACCGCAAGCCTGTGTGGCACGACACCGTTTCGGACAAGGATCCGCTCCTCCTGCGGGACACCGCGCCGGAGGTGGGGGAGATTTCGAAGGACGCCGTGTACGTCGTCTATCAGCTGGAGAAGGGCGGCTCGCACCTCATCCGGCGCGACCTGCGCACCGGCGCCATCGCCTGGGACGTGGCCCTGCCGGAGTCCCATTTCACCTCCATGCTGACGGTCCTCTGGGTCCGGGAGGGCCGCGTGTACGTCCCGCTGTGGGGAAACCTCCTCGCGTTGGATGCCGCGACGGGCGACCGCCTCGGCGGCATTGGAACGGAATGAATCAGTAGATGGAGATGAGGTGGACCCGCACGCGGGGGTTGCCGAGGTACTCCTCCAACCGCCAGCGGGTCCGCATCCCGTCCTCGCGGATGCCCACGCCACCGTCCGTGGGGGGCTCCGCGCTGGCGAGCGCATCCCGCAGGTGGGCCACCGCCCACTTGTCGAACTTCGGGTCGCCGGAGCCCTCCAGCACCTGGAGGTCGATGAGGCTGCCATCTCGCGCCTGCCGCACCTCCACGATGGCGACGAGCGCCAGGATGGGGGCGGTGACGTCCATCATGTACACGTTCGCCGCGCGTCCGGCCTCCACCGCCGCGCGCAGCCGGTCGGACGTCTCCCGGCGGACGTCGCGCGCCTCGGGCGCGAAGGGAGTGCCCGTCTTGCCGAACCGCTCGATGGCCTCCAGCTGCTCGCGCTTCAGCCGGCGGGCGAGCACATCGGTGTCGGGAGGAGGCGGGTTCACGAGCTTCTCGGAGAAGCCCTGGCGCAGCTTCGCGAAGTAGGGAGGCGTCGCGCCCGTGGCCCGCGCGGACGCCGTCGCGTCGTGGGCCCAGCCATCCACCTTCTGACGCGCCTCCTCCGCCTCACGGGCCGCCAGGGCCTTGGGGTCCGGCTCCGAGCCGGGGACGTTGCGAAGCGTCCGCCCCGTCGACGGGGGCCCCTTCAGGAGTCCACCGCCCAGCAGCCCGGGCGGTTCCAGCTGGAGCGGGACGTCCCGGACCGGAGGTGACGCGCGCTCGGAGGGTGCCTCCGCGAGCGGCTCCGGAGCGGCGCTTCCGGGAGAGGCTGGAGAGGGAGCTTCGTCCTTTTTCCGCTCGCGCTCCGTCAGCTGCGTCGGCGCTTCGTCCTTCTCCCGCGCGCGCTCCGCCGGACGCGCTGGCGAGCGCGGGGGCCGTGGCTCTTTTTCGGGCACGGGGGGCACGGGCGGCGTGGGGCGTGCGTCCCGGGTGACGATCTCCAGCTCGACGGCCTGCGCCGGCTCGTGACGCCGGACGTTCGCGGACGGGCTCCGCCACAGCGCGAAGAGGAGCGCCGCGTGCAGGAGCCCGGACACGACGAGCAGGAGAAGCAGCTGTGAGCGGCGGGACACGAACTTCAGCTTGCTCCCTCCCACCGCGCGGGAGAAGTGGCGCGGAGCGTGGGTGTGGGACCGCCACGCTCCCCTGCCCTCCTCCCGCTCCCTACGGCGCGGCCGGTGTCCTGAACTCCGGAATGAGCTCGCCCGTGAGCCGGATGCTCTTCAGGACCTTGTCGTGCGCCAGCGCGCCCACCTGGTGGAAGGACATGAGCGCGTCGATGCCCAGCGCCTGGTAGCGCTTGAGCCCCGCGCGCACCTGTTCCTGGGTCCCGACGATGAGCGAGTCCTGCGCGCTCAGCACCTCCCAGACCTGCTCGTCCGGGACCTGCTCCCCGCCCATGATGCGGCCCAGGAGGCGCTGCGCCTGGGACTGCGGCGCGTTCGGGTCCTTCTTGCGCAGGTACTGGCCCGTCAGGCCACCGCCCGCCGGGTCCTTCGCCAGCACCTCCAGCTCCGCGGCCGTCTTCACGAACGCGTCCTTCGCCTCGAAGAAGGTGAATGAACCGCTGGTGTACCAGGCGGCGGCCTTCGCGGCGCCGTTCTCCATCGCCTCGCGCTCGCTGTCCGCGCAGTGCACGAAGGTGAAGAAGGCGACCTGGTCGTTGACGAACGCGCCCACCGGCTCGCAGCGCGTGCGCAGGGCCTCGCGGTAGATGTGGATCATCTCCGCCACCTCCTCCGGAGAGGCCCAGAGCGTCACGCCCAGCGCGCCCACGCCGTTCTTCCCCGCCTGTTCGAAGGACGCGGGGCTGGAGCACGCCTGCCACAGCGGCGGGTGCGGCTTGCGGTACGGCTTGGGGATGACGCTGACGTCCTTGAGCCGCAGGTCCGGCCCGTCCCACGACACCTTGTCCTGCGTCCACAGCTTCGGGATCAGCTCGAAGGCCTGCTGCATCTGCCCGCGCGTGGAGTCCGGCTCGATGTTGAAGGTGCGCCACTCCGGGAGGGTGCTGCGCGCCAGTCCCAGCTGGAAGCGGCCCCCGCTCAGGTGGTCGATGAAGGCCGCGCGCTCCGCGACCCGGATGGGATGGTTGAAGCGCGTGGGCGCCAGCACCGACGAGTGTCCGACGTGCAGGTTCTTCGTGCTCCGCGCGATGGCGGTGAGCATGATCTCCGGCGCGGAGCTGTAGCTGAACTCCACGGCGGTGTGGTGCTCCACCTGCCACCAGACGCCGTAGCCCATCTCGTCCGCCAGCCGCGCCTGCTCCAGCGTCTCCTGGATGAGCTGGTGCTCGTGGTCCGGACCGCTCCAGCGCTCCTTCGGGTGCTGCATCTCCGAAAAGATGTCGAGCCGCATGATGTCCCCCCTGAAACCGGTTTCACTTCGTCAGCAACCCCCAGCACAACTCCCGCGCCGTCCGGAAGCAAGCCGCTCCGGACGGCGTGGATGGGGCCGTCAGTCCGCCCAGTGGACCTTGCCCAGACCCGCCGGGATGAGGTCGCAGACGTAGAAGATGTCGTCGTACGGGTAGTTGTCGTACACGCCCCGCGCGGGGATGCAGCGCGCCTGGTTGGGATACGGCGCGTTGAACTCCGCGGCCAGCTGCTGGCAATAGGCGCTGTCGCCTTCGCCGCCGCACTCCTCGGTGCACTGGTCCGCGCGGATCCACTGCGAGTTGTAGATGGGGTACGAGTCCGCCTCCGTCCAGCACAGGCCCGTCGCGCACTGGGTGTCCGCCGAACAGCCCTGGCCCACGG
>NZ_RAWC01000383.1:0-3746 GCF_003611685.1 Corallococcus sp. CA049B
GGGGGACTCAGGGAGGGGACGGACTGGCTCAAGGCGCGGCGACTGTAGGCGCCCGCTTCCGTGCCCCGCAACCGCGCGCTGCCCCCGTGGAGTTCACGGGCAGTAGCGCGCGTAGCGCAGGCCGCGCGTCGTCTGCAGCGCGCCGCCGTCCGGCGGGAAGTAATAGTGCACGTAGGAGAAGCCCACCTGCACCTGGTCCTGGTCGTCCACGTGGACCGAGGAGTGACCGGGGAACGCGTTCCCGCCGTCCAGTGTCTCCAGGACGAGCGGCGGTGTCGCGCCGGCGGGGGACGTGCCGTCCAGCGTCTGCACGAGCAACTGGCTGGTGCCCCCCGTCACATCCGCGTCGATGGCAGCGTCGTCCAGCAGCGCGTGGCGGAGGTCCGGGACGGAGGCGCTCCTCGACAGCGCGGGGCCCCGGCTGCGGAAGGCGCCCAGCGCGTATGACCGCCAGCCGCTGTCCTCCTTCACCCACAGCCGGGCCTCCTGGTCGTCGGAGGCCAGCAGGGAGGGCCGCCCCGTGGAGTCCACCTCCAATGCGATGCGAAGGCGCGGCGAGTTCAAGGGAATCATCCAGTCCAGCGGCTCGGTGATCCAGGTGCCGGACGCATTGCTCGCGTACAGGACCTGGCTCTTCGTGCCGAACCCACGCGCGAACACGAGGTGACCGTGCCCGTTGGCATCCACGACCAGCCGCTCGCGGTCGCCCACGGCTCCGAGCGCCTCCACTGGCGGCAGGCTCCAGGTGCCGTTGGCGGCCACGGTGCCAAGCAGGTAGCCGTCCATGGAGGACTTGGCGATGAGCACGTGGGCCCGGCCCTGCGAATCGAGCGCGATGGCCCTCGCCCAACCCCGGACCAGGATGTCGAAGGTCCAGGTCCCGCTGGCGTCGGTCGCGTAGCCGACCTGTTCTCCCTGCTGGTACAGCACGCGGTGCGTCCCGTCCGCGGCCACCACCATGTTCACGTCATAGGCGGTCCACACGTTCCACACCCGCGTCGGCACGTCGCCCGGCCGGGTGGTGCCGATGTGGAGATTGGAGTTCTTCGAATAGGCGTAGTGGCCCACGCCCTGCGCGTCGAAGACGAAGGTGGCGGTGAGGGCGTCGATGCCCTCGTCCACCACCTGCGTCGTCCAGCCCGGCCCGGCGCCGCACACCCCACCATCCGTGCCCGCGTCGGGGAGTTCGCCTCCATCGCCCCCATCCGGGTCGTCCTCCGCGCCGGCGTCGGGATGGGTGACCACCAACTGCACGCAGGTGCCGGCGGCGTTCCGGGTCACCTGGCCCTGGCCGGGCTTGGAGACTCCATTCGTGCAGATGGGGTCGCAGCCGGCCAGCAGGCCGGTGGCCACGACGGCGCTCGACAGCGCGGTGTACACGAGGAATGAACGGGACACGGGAGGACCGTCAGGGCTCGGGGTTGGCGCGGTGGGCGCGACATCAGCGCACCCACGCACGGACACGGCCGGGCCCGACGGCCCGCGTCCGCTAGCGCCTCAGGGAAATCTCCAGGCCGTACTGCCCGTCCATGATGGTCTGGCCGTTGGCGGTGACGCGATCCAGGCCCACCTGGGCCGAAAGCCGCAGCGGCATGCCCGCGAGCCGCCCCGTCACCCCCGCGGCCACGTGGCCGGTGAGCATCGCGGGGTCCGCCTGGCGGAAGCCCGGCGCCGTGAGGCCCAGCATCCCCCAGCCCAGCCCCACCTCCGCGAACAGCGGCGTGTTCGCGGGACGCTCCAACCCCACCAGCCCCTCCACCGTGAAGCGGTGCAGCCGGATGCCGTCCCGGGCCTCGAGCGGCGTCACGCCGTACGCCCCGCGCACGCCGTAATAGAGCAGGTCCATGGAGGACGGCGTGCGCCACGACAGGCTGGGCCCGGCGGCGAACTTCGCCAGCCCCAACGGCGAGCGCCCCGCGCCCAGGCCCAGCTCCAGCCGGGATGACCAGTGGGACGGCGCCGCCACGGCCAGCGGGGAGCGCGCCCCGCCCATGCCGGACGGCTGGAAGGGGTTGCTGAAGTCCACCGGCACCAGCCCCACGGCGGCGACGTACTCGTCGTAGAACGACCGGTCCAGCGGAACGGCGAACAGGCCCCGGCGGAGCGCCTCCTCCGCGGGACCTCTCTCCTGAAGCTCGCGCGGGCGCAGCTTCGGCGTGCCCGAGGACAGCTGCGCCAGCGTGACGCGCGCCTCCGCGTCCGGCGCGCGCACCCAGTACACGTCGCGCAGCGGCAGCAGGATCTGCGTCCACTGCTGCGGCGAGCGCCGCACGTCCACCAGCCGCTGGCCGGCCGCGTCCTCCACGGAGAGGCGCGCGTACTCGAAGCCGGCGGGGAAGGTGACCCGGGGGCCCTCGGGCGCGGGGCCCACCAGCGGGCGGCGGGGCTCGGCCGTGGGCGCGAAGGCGTTGACGGACAGGCGCGCGGGCATGCCCTTCACGCCGTGCAGCGAGGCGGCCACGAACGCGGCCAGCTCGCTGTACTCCACCTGGCCGTCGCCGTTGATGTCCGCGCCGCCCAGGAGGCCGGAGCGGGCCACGTGGCTGAAGACGCCCGCGCGGATGCGGGACCACTCGTGCGTCTCGCCGTCCTCGCTCTCCGCGAAGAGGGCGCCCACGTGGGGGCGCGACGCCAGCTGCTCGCGCGCGAGCACCCCGCGCAGCTCCGCCAGCACCGCCGCGTCCGGCGTCCCGCCGCGGCTGCCCACCACGCCGGAGGCACGGCACGCATCCGCGATGACGTGCACGTAGTCCGCGCCCAGCGGATCCACGACCTCCGAATAGAGGCTGCCGCGGTCCAGGCGCGCGTCGGCGAGCGTGAAGTAGGCGCGGCCCGCGTCGTCCGTGTTGCCGTGGCCCACGTAGACGATGAGCACGTCCGTCTGGCGTCCCGCCGCGTGGTCCGCGAGCGTCGCCGCCTGCAGCCGCTTCACGGCCTGCTCCACCGCGGCGCGCGTGGGCGCCTGCGCGGACTTCAGCACCAGGCTGCCGCCCTTGCGCGTGGGCTCGTCTGGATCCACGAGCAGCGTGGTCTCCACGCCCAGCCGCTTGAGCGTCTCCGCCCACAGCACGCCGTCGTCGTCCGCGTAGCGCAGCGGCGCGAGCGCGGGGTCGTCACTGCCGTTGTGGGCGATGACGAGCGCGCGCCGCACGGTGTCCGCGAGTGCCTCCGGCGCCGCCAGCAGCAGCGCCGCCCCCAGGAGGACTTCCAGCTTCTTCATGGAGAATCCTTTACCCGGACCTCCTGCCTGAGCACCACCACCCCCTCCGTCAGGCCCTGCCGCAGGGCCGCCAGGGTGGCATCCGGGTGCTCTGAGAACGTGGCGGTGACCTCCGCCATATCGGACCCCGCGGGCAGCGCGACCGTCAGCTCCAGCGGGCGCTCCTCGCCGGCCTTGCCGCTGAGCGGGAAGGGGCCGTTGACCTCTTCGTGGCCGCCGGCGCGCACGCGCACCGCGACGTGGGTGTAGGGCGGACGGGCACCCGCCGCGAAGGCCAGCGTGGCGCCCGGGGTGCACGCGGCCCCGGCGCGCAGCTCGTGCAGCGACTGGCCGGGCTTCGCGCAGAAGACGCGCAGGACGGCCTGGGCCACCGGGGCGGCGGGCGGGGCCGCCGGGTCATGCACGGCCCCCCGGACGCTGAACTCGGGCTCGGTGGGCTCGCTGGAGGCGGAGGGGCCAACGGACGTGGGCGTCACCACCACCGCGAGGAACAGGGCCGCGAGCGTGGCGCCGAGCACCGCGAGCG
>NZ_RAWC01000384.1:0-3578 GCF_003611685.1 Corallococcus sp. CA049B
CCCTGGCGGAGCGCCCCCAGCCCCTCACCTCGCGGCCCTCCCGCTGCTTGGAGATCCGCGCCGCCCAACCCGGAGCGCCGGACGGCGACTACGTGCTGTACGTGGCGGGTGACATCCGCGCGTCCTGGACCGCGTACTGCCACGACATGGCCGGCGCGCCCACCGAGTACCTCACGCTCACGCGCACGGACGCCGGCTCCAACTTCTCGCAGTACACGGCCGGCGGCGGATCCCCCGGCACCGACGTGCGCACCCACTTCACCCGGCTGCGTATCGACCCGGTGACCCTGCGCGTGGTCACGGGGGACCAGACCTTCGCCACCTCCACGGGCGCGCTGACGCACTCGCCGGACACCGTCACCGCGATGCCCTACGGCGTGGCCATGGCGTGCAACGGCGGCCAGGGCCAGGGCCACATCGACCTGCGGGGCACTCCGTTCACGGTGGAGGCGGAGTCGTTCGCCGTGGGCGGCGCGGACGCGACCGGCGCCGCCATCTCCAGCGAGGGCGGCCAGGTCGTCACGCTGTCCGGTAACGGCTTCTGCGGCTGGGTGGGCCCGCAGGGCAGCTACAACCCCTTCAACCAGCAGGGCAGCCTGCTCCAGCTCCACTACCGCGGCGAGGACCTCCCCGCGACGTGCCAGGAGCTCCAGGCGGCCCGCCCCGGTGCGCCGGACGGCGAGTACGCGCTGTTCGTGAACAAGGACCCGCTGAAGCGCTGGACGGCCTGGTGCCAGGACATGGCCGGCACGCCCAGGGAGTACCTCCCCCTGGTGCACACGGAGGAGGGCGCCAACTACTCGCAGTACACGGCGGGAGGGAACTCGCCGGGCACCGACGTGCGGACCCGGTTCACGCGCGTCAGGCTGAACCCCATCACCCTCGCCGTGGACACCGGGGACCACACCTTCTCGACGTCCAGCGGCTCCCTCATGCACGTCAACAAGGAGCTCGTGACGGCCATGACCTACGCGGCGGCCATGGGGTGCAGCCGCACGGGCCTGGCCAACGTGGACCTGCGAGGCACGCCGTTCTCCGTGCCCGTCGGCAACATCGGCCGGGCCGGCGTCTCGAGCGAGTCCTCGTGGTGGGCCTTCTATGACAACTTCCAGGTGGTGGAGATGCGCGGCTACGGAGCCTGCGGCTGGGTGGGCCCGCAGGGCAGCTACAACCCCTTCAACAAGAACGGCGCCCTGCTGCCCCTGGCGTACACCCTGCCGCAGCCGTAGCCCCTGACGTTCAGGGCGACGGCTCCAGCCCCGCGCCGGGCTTCACCAGCACGGCGCGGGAGTAGGCCATGAGGAAGCCCAGGCGCATGGCGTTGCGCTCCGTGGGGATGCCGGGCGAGGACATGATGGCCGCCAGGTCGCTGCCCTTCTCCAGCCCCCGCGCCAGCCGCGCGACGATCAGCGCCTGCTGCACGCCGAGCCGCCGGTACGCGGGCAGCACCGACGTGCCGAACAGCGAGGTGAGCCCGTCGCTCACCTCGCAGCTGCCGGCCCCCACCGCCACGCCGTCGAGCCACGCCACGTACGAGTCCGAGGCGGGGTTGCGCGCCGCCTTCAATCCCATCTCCAGGAAGACCTCCGGCATCGACTCGCCCTCCGGGACGAAGCCGCTGCCGGCGATGTCCACGAACCGGCGCACCGCTGCGTCGTCGGAGGGGTCCACCCGCTCGACGCGCAGCCCGGCGGGAGCGCCCCGGGCCAGCTTCGACAGGTCCTCCCCGGCTTGCAGCGGCCGGTACAGCACCGTCTCGAACTCGCGCAGCACGAAGCCCCGGGCCGCCAGCCCCTTCAGCAGGGCCTGGGGCGCGAAGGGGCTCAGCTCCGCCTTGGGCTCCACGCCACGCGACGCGAAGAAGTCCACCAGCGCGTCCAGCTCCGCGTCCGTGACGTCACGCTCGAAGCCGTAGCCGCATGACTTGTTGATGTAGGACCCCACGCCGCCGAACGCCATCCAGCCGTCCGCGAGCGGCGCGGACGCCGTCGAAAGCCCCACCGCGGAGGTGGCCTGCTTGCGCTCGAACCGCCGGGCGATCTCCACCAGGTTCACGTCGTTCATCCGCCCCGTCTACACCGAAGCGGGCCGCCGCGTCAGTGCACCGAGGCGCTCACCCAGGCCCGCGTCCCGTGGGCGGAGGGGGCGAGGACAGCAGCCCATCCAGCACGCCGTAGGCGTAGAGCGCCGCGAAGGCGTAGGCCCCCACGAGGTAGGAGACGTTGAAGGCCCGGGCCGTGGGCGCGTCCTGGGCCGAGTAGCGGCCGTCCGAGCCGCGCAGGGACAGGGCCACCCCCAGGGAGACGGCGGACACGGCGAACGTCGTGCCCTGCCCTACCGCGAGCGCGGTGCCCCTGGAGCGCTGGCCGTGCACGAAGTGGCCCACGCCGAACGGCACCAGGTACCAGCCTCGCGAGGCCGGGCGGGACTCGACGAGGACGGGAGCGGCGGTGGAGGTCGCGGGCCCGGGCAGGAGCACGGGCGGCTGGAGTCGGGCGGCGCGCCGGGCGATGCGGTCCTGCCGCTGCGCGCGCACCCGTTCAATGAAGGCGATGAAGTCCGGCGGATACACCAGGGGGTCCAGCTTCGCGTCCGGGTCGAGCGCGAGCCCTTCCACGGCTTCGTGCTCCGCGCGGGGCAGGTCCTCCTGGGCGTGCAGCGTCGCCGCGAGCAGCAGGTGGGCTTCGGCCTCCTCCTGGGGACGGGAGAGCCGCGAGGGCTGGAGCAGGGCCTCCAGCTCGGTCCGGGCGCGGGGCAGGTCGCCGGACTGGTAGGCCTCACGAGCGGGGCCCAGCGGGGAGGAGGCCGCGAGCAGCAGGGCGACGATGGCGGTCTTCATGGAGCGCCCCCCAGCACGACCGTGGTGCGGGACCCCGCCACCGCGTCAATCGATTGCCTCAGCACGTTGCCTCCGGGGGCGCGGGCGGACAGGAGGTGTCCCCCGTGCGAGAGCCTCAAGGGAGCGTGAAGCGGGGCCACGCCCACCTCCACGCCGTCGACGAAGACGCGGGACGCCGCGGGCGCGACGAGGGTGACCTCCGCGTCACGCACCTGGAGGGAGACTTCACGCGAGAGGGCCGCGCCGGCCTCCACTTCGAGCACCTCCTCGACGGGCTCGCACAAGGGGTTGGCGAAGCGGAGCCGGTGGGCGCCGGGAGACAGCCGCAGCTCGCGCAGCCGAGGGGTGTAGCCCCGGCTCTGACCGTCCACGAACACCTCGGCCCAGGGGCGTGTCACCACCGTGAGCGTCGCGAAGTCCTGGGCATCCGGTACGCGAACCGGCAGCTCCGTGCCGGTGGGCGCCAGGGACACGGGCCGCTGCGGGGAGTCCTGGGCGGGGCGGGCCAGCGGCGCTGGCGCGGCCCGAGGCGACCTGCCCGGAGCATCCGGACGCGCGGCCCGGACCGGCGCCACAGCCGCGACCTGCTTCAAGGAAGTGGCGGGCGAGCCCGCATCAGGAGCGACTGGCACGGCGGTCCGCACCGTTGCCTCCCCATCCGGTGCGGGCGCCGACTCCAGCCCGTTGGCCACCGCCGAAGCCCTGGAGCCACCCGCGCGCCATGCCCACGGCCCCAACC
>NZ_RAWC01000385.1:0-3514 GCF_003611685.1 Corallococcus sp. CA049B
CCCCCGGGCCCCCGGACTCATGATCCGGTCATCCGACGGTCCGATGCACATCGTTGTCCGAGTGCGTGTGCGCGAGGGGCGCGCATCCGGGGGCGGACATGCGGGACCACGTCGACAGGATGAGCTGGCGCCGTCATGCCCTCTGGGGCTGGCTGCTGGCGTTCCTCTTCGTGGGCCTCGCCGCTCCGGCGGCCCCCGCTTCACCGTCCTTCGTCGCGCGGTGCGAGCTGGAGGGCGTGGTGGATACCGGCTCGGGCGCGTACCTCGCGGACTGCGTGAAGCGCGCGGAGGACGAGGGAGCCTCGGCGCTGCTCGTGCGGTTGGACACTCCAGGCGGTTCGTTGGAGGCCACCCGCTCCGTGGTGCGCGCGTTCCTGGGCTCGCGCGTTCCCGTGCTCGTGTGGGTGGGGCCTTCCGGTTCGCGGGCCGGCAGCGCGGGCGTGTTCATCGCGCTCGCATCGAACGTGAGCGCCATGGCGCCGGGGACGAACATCGGCGCGGCGCACCCCGTGGGCCTTGGGGGCGAGGACGTGGCGCAAGCGGGTGGCGAGGAGCTCGCCCGGAAGGTGGAGAACGACACGGTCGCCTTCGCGGAGGGCATCGCCCGGCAGCGGGGCCGCAATCCGGAGTGGGCCGCGGCCGCCGTGCGCGACAGCGCCAGCGTTCCCGCGGACCGCGCCGTGGAGCTTCGTGTGGTGGAGCTCGTCGCTCCCACCGAGGCCGCGTTCCTCTCCGCGGTCGATGGCCGCCGCGTGGAGGTGGCGGGCGGTGACACCGTGACGCTCGCCACCCGCGAGGCCCACGTCGTGTCGCTGGAGCCGGGGCTGTCACAGCAGGTGGTGCATGCGCTCGCGCAGCCGTCCCTCATCTACCTGCTGTTCCTCGTCGCGGTGCTGGGCCTGGTGGTGGAGCTGTCCCATCCGGGCGCGGTGGCGCCGGGGCTCATTGGCGGCGTGGCGCTGGTGCTGGCGTTGATGGCTTCCGCGACGCTGCCGGTGCGCTCGGGGGCGCTGGTGCTGATGCTGATGGGCGTGGGGCTCATCCTCGCGGAGCTGTTCGTCACCAGCGGCCTCCTGGGCGCGGCGGGCGTGGGCCTGTTGATATTGGGCGGCGTGTTCCTGGTGGACCGCTTCGAACCGGGCTGGTTCGTGGAGCCGTCCTTCCGCATGTCGTGGGGCGTGATGCTGCCCACGGCGCTCGTGTTCGCGGGGACCGCGGCCTTCGTCGCGTACCGCAGCGCCCAGACGCGCAAGCTGCCGCAGCGGGGCGGCGACGCGGGGCTCGTGGGCGAGGCCGGCACGGCGCTGGCCCCCGTCACGCCTTCCGGCGGCGAGGTGTTCGTCCACGGCGAGCGCTGGCGCGCTGTCTCCTTCACTCCCATCCGCGAGGGCGCCCAGGTCGTGGTGCGTGCCGTGGAAGGGCTCACCCTCACCGTCGCGGAGCAGATGCCATGAACGAGCTGGTCGGAGCGCTGGGGTGGCTCCTCCCCCTGGCCGTGTTGTTCCTCCTCTTTGTCTCCGGTGTGCGCATCGTCACCGAGTACCAGAACGGTGTCGTGTTCCGGCTGGGGCGCTACGTGGGCCTCAAGCGCGCGGGCTTCCGCTGGCTCATCCCCTTCGTCGAGCGGATGGTCATCATCGACCTGCGCACGGTGGCGCGCGACGTGCCCCCGCAGGACGTCATCACCAAGGACAACGTCAGCGTGAAGGTCAACGCCGTCGTCTACTTCCGCGTCATCCAGGCGGACAAGGCCGTGCTCCAGGTGGAGGACTACCTCTACGCCACCAGCCAGATTGCGCAGACCACGCTGCGCGCCATCCTGGGCCAGGTGGAGCTGGATGACCTCTTGTCCCAGCGCGAGCGCATCAACCACGAATTGCAGCAGGTGCTCGACGCGCGCACCGACCCGTGGGGCGTGAAGGTCTCCAACGTGGAGGTGAAGCACATCGACCTGCCGTTTGAGATGCAGCGGGCCATCGCGCGACAGGCCGAGGCCGAACGCGAGCGCCGCGCGAAGATCATCGCCGCGGAAGGCGAACACCAGGCGGCGGAGAAGCTCGCCCTGGCCGCGGACGTGCTCAGCCGCAACCCCGCCACGCTCCAACTGCGCTACCTGCAGACGCTGGTGGAGATCACCAGCGGCGGCAACCACACCATCCTGCCCATCCCCCTGGAGCTGCTGCGCGCGTTCGGTGCCGTGCCCGCGCGGCCCTTCCGCCCGGAGGAGGCCCACGAAGAGGAGGACGAGGACGCGTCCCACGGCCCGTCTTGAAACGCCTCCGGCGGAAACGACGAAGGTCCACCCGCGCGCGAGGCACGGATGGACCTTTCGGGTGAGACGCAGCGGCGGGATTACAGCTGGCCGCTGTCTTCGATCTTCACGGGCTGGCGCGTCGCGCCGGACTGGCTGCCCACGGACTCGATCTTCTTCACCACGTCCATGCCCTCGACGACCTTGCCGAAGACGACGTGCTTGCCGTCGAGCCACGACGTGGTGGCCGTGGTGAGGAAGAACTGCGAGCCGTTGCTGTTGGGGCCCGCGTTGGCCATGGAGAGGATGCCCGGGCCCGTGTGCTTGTGCTTGAAGTTCTCGTCCGCGAACTTCTCACCGTAGATGGACTCGCCGCCGTAGCCGTTGCCGAGCGTGATGTCGCCGCCCTGGCACATGAAGTTCGGGATGACGCGGTGGAAGGGCGTCCCCTTGAAGTGCAGCGCCTTGCCGCTCTTGCCGACGCCCTTCTCACCCGTGCACAGGGCGCGGAAGTTCTCGGCGGTCTTGGGAACGTCGTCGGTAAACAGCTCCATCACGATGCGGCCGGCGGGCTGACCACCAATCGACATGTCGAAGAAGACCTTGGCGTTTGCCATGTTCACGTGCTCCACGGTGAGGGTTGAGCCACAGAGACTTCAGGAATCCTGCGCGATACCAGGCGCGCGGGCCGGGACGTACCAGACCCGCGCGTCTCGGGGCACCCGCTAGCACCTTCGCGTGCGCTGCGGAACAAATTCAGGGCGCTGGCGGGTCGCCCGGCCGCCCGTCGCGGAACAGCTCAGCGCCCTCCAGCGTGATGGCGCGGCGGCTCAAGCGCAGCGACGCCAGGGCCAGCACCGCCGTGGAGCCCAACAGCCCCACGCCCAGGGAGAAGGACAGCACCGGCAGCCCCTCCGGCACCGCCACGCTGCGGCGCAGCAGGTACAGGAGCGACGTCATCACGAAGGACAGGAGCGCCGCGTAGGTGAAGCCAATGGCCCGGGCGAGGATGGCGTGGCGGCGGTCCATGATGGCCACCTCCTCGCGCAGGAGAGAGCGGCGCGCGTGGCCCTCTGGCAGCGTGCGCCATTCCCGGACCAGGTCCCGCATGCGCGCGGTGATGCGCGAAATCTGATTGTCCAGGCCGGTGGCCAGGATGCCGCACCCGGACACCATCACCGCGGGCGTCACCGCCGTGCCGATGAGCTGGATGGAGGAGGGGTCCAGGCCGTCCACGCCGACGTTCATGGCCCCCTTCTGTCC
>NZ_RAWC01000386.1:0-3492 GCF_003611685.1 Corallococcus sp. CA049B
GAATGGGGACGCGGCGGGAAGTGGGGGACGTGGCGGAGGCGGAGGGCGTGCGCCTGCTGGAGTCGCAGGGCTTCCGGGTGGTGGCGCGCAACTGGACGTGCCGCTACGGCGAGCTGGACATCGTGGCGGAGCAGGGGGAGCTCATGTGCTTCGTGGAGGTGCGCATGCGCTCCACGGCGGCGTGGGGCGACCCGTCGCACACCGTGTCCTTCGCCAAGCAGCGCCGGGTGGTGAAGGCCGCGTTGCACTACCTCTTCCAGAACGGCATCGACGGGCGCATGGTGCGCTTCGACGTCATCTCCGTCGTGGGCCAGGGCGAGCACGCCCGGGTGGAGCACCTGCCCGCCGCCTTCGACGCTGGCATGTAAAGGAATCCGTCCCTTGGTTGGAACGCTCTACCTCGTGGCCACGCCCATCGGGAACCTGGGGGACGTCACCGCCCGGGCCCTGGAGACGCTGCGCACCGTGGGCCTCCTCGCGTGCGAGGACACCCGGCACTCGCGCATCCTGTTGGACCACTTCGGCATCACCGGGAAGGACCTGGTGAGCCTGCCCGCCTTCGCGGAGGGGCAGCGCGCCGGGCGCATCCTGGATCGCATCGAAGCAGGGGAGGACTGCGCGCTCGTCACCGACGCGGGCAGCCCTGGCATCAGCGACCCGGGAGAGAAGCTGGTGGCGGAGGCGCTGGAGCGCGGCCTGAAGGTGGAGCCGGTGCCCGGGCCCACGGCGCTGGTGGCCGCCCTGAGCGCGTCCGGCCTGCCCACCGGGCGCTTCCACTTCCTGGGCTTCCTGCCGCGAAAGGGGCCGGAGCGCCGGGCCATGCTGGACGAGGTGGCCCCCCTGTCCGCCACCTGCGTCCTCTACGAGTCCCCGCGCCGCCTGGCGGAGACGCTGGTGGACCTCCAGGAGGCCTGGGGCGACCGCCGCGCGTGCGTGGCGCGCGAGCTGACCAAGCTGCACGAGGAGTTCGTCCGGGGCCCGCTGTCCGCGCTCGTGGCGCGCTACGCGGGCGAGGAGACCCGGGGCGAGGTGGTGGTGCTGGTGGAGGGCCGCACCGGCGAGCAGCGCTGGAGCGAGGACGAGCTGCGCCGGGCGCTGGAGGCGGGTCTGGCTCGCGGCGAGAAGCTCAAGCCGCTGAGCACGGAGCTGGCCCGCCGCGCGGGGTGGCCTGGCCAGGAGGTGTACCGGCTGGGCCTGGGGCTGAAGCAGCGGTAGGGGAGGCCCACCGCTGCTTCGTCAGGTGGGGGGCCTTCAGAAGCTGAAGGTCGCGCCCAGGTCGAAGCGGAACGTGGTGCTCTGGATGGCCCGGAAGCGGCGGGACACCAGGTCGTAGCGCCAGTCGAACGTGGGGTTCAGCTCATCCGAGCCCGGGGCGGTGTCCACCTGTCCGTCGCCGTTCAGGTCCTGGCCAATGGCCTCGGACGTGAGCAGGTGGTCCGTGTTGTAGAGGAAGTTGCCGGAGGCGCGGATGGTGAAGGCCTCGGCGGCGCGGGCGATGACGCCCACCTGGCCACCCACCTGGAAATAGTCGTCGGAGGTGAGCAGCTTGCGCAGCGCGGAGCTCAGCTCGTTGTAGTACCGGCCGCGGCCCACGTAGTTGCCCATGAGCCGCAGGTCCAGGGCGAACTTCTGGGACCGGGCCGCGTTCTCGAAGGGCACCAGCTCCATGCCGAAGGTGAGCGCCGTCTGCGAGGGGGCCTTGATGCCCGTCTCCTGGCGGGTCCACGGCTCTTTGTAGCAGTTGTACGGCGCGCCCAGGTTGGGCCGCCCGTCGCCGAAGTTGGGCGGGGGAGTGACGGACTGATCGCAGTTGGAGTAGGCGCCGGGGCCGCGCACCGGGATGGTGTGGGACGCCTTGAAGTACGGCTCCGCCACGCCCATCTTCCGGGAGAAGGTCGTGTAGAGCTGGTACTTGTGGACGCGGTCGCCCACGTTGCCGCGCCCATCCTTCTGCGGGTCTTCCGGGTCGGTGTTGTCCAGGCTCGGATCGCGCTGCTTGGCGGTGGGCGCCTCGTAGTCGATGCCGATGATCCACGTGGGCTTGGTGTCGTCCTTCTCCTGGTTGAAGAAGGCGTACGCCAGGCCGAAGTGCACGTTGCCCAGGCCGCCGCGGTAGCTCTCCTGGGGCACCTGGAACAGCCGGCCCGCGCAACCATCAGCTCCGTCCTTGTAAGGCGAGCCGTCCGCGTCGAAGCAGCTGTTGGTGATGGTGGAGTTGTCCTGGTTCGTGCCGGACACGAAGTTCCAGGTCTCGTTCTGCTGGAAGACGATGGGCAGCTTGAAGCTGAACTCCAGGTCCTTCCACAGGCCGAAGGCCACGGCCAGATTCAGCCGTGCGTCCGTGCCCTTGTACCAGAGCTCGTTGACCTCCGAGACGTCGGTGGCGTCACCGCCGCGAAGCTGCTCGCGGACGATCTTCGCGCGCGTCTGCGTACGCTCGAAGCCCACGTCGAGGAAGAGGTCGAACGGATCATCATCCTCGAACGAGGAAGCAATCCGGGTGATCTCCGCCGCGCTGGCGGCGAAAGGCACGCCCAGCGTCAGCGCGGCGATGACGGCGCGAAACCTGTGCATCCACTACCTCCGACGACCACGGCCCAGGGCTGCCAGCTAGCCGTGCCGTCGGAGGAGTGTCAAGAAATGGGTGGGGCTTTACTTCCCCGCGACGGAGGTTCCCAGCAATCCATCCAGCCGCTGGACCTCGGTGTCGAAGGCGCCCTTATGGGCGGCCGCCAGGGACGCGCGGAAGGTCTTGTGCTGGTCGAAGGGGTCCAGGACCCGGTTTTCGCCCAGCATGAGCTGGTAGTGCAGGTGGGGGGCGAAGGAGTGGCCCGTGTTGCCGCTCTGGGCCAGCACCTGGCCCGCGTTCACGCGCATCCCGGCCTGGATGCTCTTGGGCAGCTCCGCCAGGTGCAGGAAGAGGGCGCGGCGGCCCTTGCCCCCGGTTTCCACCAGCTCGATGCAGTTGCCGTTGCTGCCAAAGTTCCAGTTCTTGCGCTTGATGACGCCCGCGAAGGGCGCCCGGACCGTCGTGCCCACCGGCGCGCGGAAGTCCACGCCCTTGTGGCCGCGGCCGTCGCGCAGCAGCGAGGTGATCTGCTCGTAGCTGTCGATGGGGGACTTCTCCATCCGCAGCTCCAACTCGTCGCCGCCGGGCAGGTAGTAGCGGGCGTTCGCCTCACCCGCGGGCGTGAAGCGGTAGGCGCGGTGCGTCTGGCCCGTCTTGCCGCTCACGAAGCGCACCGCGTACACCAGCGGCTCCTCGTTGGGGCGGCGCTGGAAGAGCACGTCCAGGGTGTCCCCCCGGAGGATTTCGCCGGGTACGCGCACCCACCACACCAGCGTGCGCGTCACCACCTGCGCCAGGGCGGGGCCCACGGTGGCGTCGGAGGCCTGGACGAGCGCCGTCTCCAGCGGGCCCTCGATGCGGATGGACACGCGCTCCAGGCCCGCGGCCTTCACGGGGTCGGTGGGCGCGGGCGGGGCCACGGG
>NZ_RAWC01000387.1:0-3461 GCF_003611685.1 Corallococcus sp. CA049B
CCCTGGCCCTGCCGCCGAGCCGGGCAACGCCGCCCAGGGCGCCACCACCGGCACGCCCAGGCCGGCCGCCGCCACCCCGGGCGCGCAGGACCTGGGCACGTCCCCCATCTCCCCCGGCTCGGGCGACGGCGCGCGCGGCGACCTCACCCCCGGCACTCCCCGGGGCCCCCCGGAGGAGGCCCAGCAGGCCCCGGGCACCTCCCAGGCCACGAAGCCCCTGAAGGGGCCCATCACCCTGGCCCAGCTGGTGGCGCGGGCGCGCACCCAGGACGCGCGCGTGGCGGAGGCCAGCGCGGAGCTGCGCAAGTTCCAGGCGCTCTACGATCAAGCCCGCTGGGCCTGGTTCCCCCGGTTCGAGATCACCCTGGGCGCGGGCGGTCCCGTCCCCGAGGCGCGCAACAACGGCCTGGGCGGCCCGCCCACCACGGAGGCGTCGCTGGAGGGCGACTGGAACTTCGGCAAGGTGGGCGTGACGGTGTTCTCCACCGGCAACGCGGTGCTGCCGCTGTACACCTTCGGCAAGCTCTCCGCGCTGGAGAAGGCGGGAGAGCAGGGCCCCAAGGTGGGCGCGGCGCTGCGGGAGCGCGTGCGCGCGGAGGCGGGCTTCCAGGCCGCGCAGGCGTACTACGGCTACCAGCTGGCCCGGGCCGGCCTGAAGCAGCTGGAGGACGTGTCCAAGCGCCTCAAGGACGCGGGCGACAAGATCGACGCGCTCCTCAAGGAGGACTCGGATCAGGTGACGAAGCTGGACACCTACAAGCTGGGGTACTTCCGCCAGCTGGTGGAGTCGCAGCGCGCCACCGCCATCCAGGGCGAGCAGTTCGCGCTCACCGCCATCCGGCTGCTCGCCAACGCGGGTCCGGACGAGCAGGTGGAGGTGATGGAGGAGGACCTGCCGCTCCAGGGCGACGTGAACGTGCCCGACCTGGAGACCTCGCTGAAGCAGGCCAACGAGCGCCGCCCGGAGCTGAAGGCCATCGCCGCGGGCATCGTCGCGCGCGAGCAGGAGGTCATCATCCGCGAGCGCAGCTACTACCCGGACCTGGGGCTCGCGGGTTACTACGACGTGCGCTGGACGAGCAGCGCCACGCGCCAGCGCAGCCCCTTCGCGTATGACCCGTTCAACGACCGCACCGCGGGCCTGGGCCTGGTCATCCGAGGCACCTTCGACATCCCCATCAAGGACGCGCAGCTGGAGCAGGCCCGCGCGGAGCTGGACAAGATGCACGCGCAGGAGCTGACGCTCAAGGCCGGCATCCGGCTGGAGGTGACGCAGGTGCAGAGCCAGCTCGCCGCGGCCTACTCGCGGGCGAAGTCCTTCACGGAGGCGGAGAAGAACGCGAAGCGCTGGGCCACCGCCGCCTACGCCGCCTTCGACCTGGGCACGGGCGACACGCGTGAGCTGGTGGACGCCTTCACCGCGCTGGCCCAGGCCTCCGCCGAGCGCGGCAGGAGCTGGCACGACGTGCGCGTCGGGTTGGCGTCACTCGCCCGCGTCACCGGTGCCGTCCCCACGGCGGATGAATAACCCTCTCAGGCTGCCAGTCCTCACAGGTGTCGTCACACCTGAACTTCAACCCGGAGCTTCATCGCCATGATTGCTTCCCTGCTTGCCGCCACGCTGCTCGCCGCCGCCCCCGTGAGCCCGCTCAACGTGGTGAAGAACGGCAACGCCGCCGTGCAGAAGGCGGCCAACGCCCCTGGCGCCAACGCGCAGTCCCTGGCCACCGTCGTGGAGTCCTTCGTGGACTTCGAGGAGCTCGCCAAACGCGCCCTGGGCGAGAAGGCCTGGGCGGGCCTCACCGCCGCCCAGCGCAAGGAGTTCACCGAGACCATGACGGGCCTGCTGCGCGCCTCGTACGCCCAGAAGGCCATCGGCCAGGCGAAGGCGGACGTGAAGTACGGCAAGGAGAGCGTGCAGGGGAGCGAGGCCACGGTCGACACCGAGCTCACCGTGAAGACGGACCAGGTGCCCGTGAACTACCGCCTCTACAAGGCCACGCCCAAGGCCGACTGGCGCATCTACGACGTCATCACCGACGAGGTGTCGCTCGTGGACACGTACAGCGGCCAGTTCAAGAAGATCCTCTCCACCAAGGGCTTTGACGGCCTGCTGACGACGCTCAAGTCCAAGCGCGCCCAGCTGGAGAAGGAGAACGCCAACACCAGCGCGGCCTCCGTGAAGGAGTCCGCCGCCGCGGGTTCCGGAGCCGCGCCGCAGGCGAAGTAGGGCAGGGCGCTTCAAACAGCTTCGCGGTGATTCCTTCCGCCCGGGTGCCACCAGCGCCCGGGCGGAAGTGTTTCAGGAGGACGTCAGACGGGCCGCTGGAACACGCGGTACGTCTTGGAGCGCTGGCCGCCCATGGACTCGATGGCGCGGTTGACCAGGTGGTTGTCCTCCAGCGTCCACGAAATCTCGCCGCCCGTGTACCCCAGCTCCTTCGCGGTGCGCAGGGTGTCCAGGTAGAGGATGGCGTCCAGGCCGCGGCGCCGGTAGCCCTCCTTGATGCCCAGCGTGAGCAGGCGCAGCCGCTTGAGCTTGCGCGACGCCAGCACCAGCTTCACCAGGCCAATGGGCAGGCCGAACGTCGTGAGCCGCCCGTTGGCCGCCTTGAACGCCGCGTTGGCGTCCGGCAGCGTCATGGAGAAGGCCACGGGCTCGCCCTTCACCTCCGCGATGAGCAGCAGCTCCGGGCGCACGATGGCCTTCATCTCCTTGGCCATGTGCTCGAACTCGCGGTCCGTGAAGGGGATGAAGCCCCAGTTCTTCTCCCAGGCCGCGTTGTAGATCTGCTTGATGCGGGCGACCTCGGCGGGGAAGTCCTTCAGGTTCACCGGGCGCACGGTGACGCCCTCGCGCTGGCGGATCTTCTCCGCGATGCGCGCCACCTTCTCCGGCGGCGGCGTGGACGAGGACAGCTCGAAGGCGAACAGGTCCTTCGCCTTGGTGAAGCCGCACGTCTCCAGCAGGCCCGCGTAGTACGCGGGGTTGTACGGCATCATCAGCGCGGGAGGGCTCTCATAGCCCTCCACGAGCAGGCCCCAGTCCTGGTTGGAGGAGAAGTTGGCCGGCCCCAGCACGGTGTCGATGCCGCGCGCCTTCAGCCACGCGCTGGCCGCGTCCAGCAGGCCCCGGGCCACGCCCGCGTCGTTCACGCACTCGAAGAGGCCGAAGAAGCCCTCCTTCGTGCCGTGGAACTCCATGTGGCGCGGGTTCTTGATGGCCGCCACCCGGCCCACCACGTCCTGCCCGCGGCGCGCGAGGAACAGCTCCACCTCCGCGTAGTCGAAGAAGGGGTTCTTCTTCGGGTCCAGGAAGTCGCGGCGCTCCATCTCCAGCGGCGGCACCCAGTTCGGGTCGTCACGGTAGAGCGAGTACGGCAGCCGGATGAACGCCGTCCGGTCCGCCGCGCCGCGCACAGGGGTCACCTGCACGTCGGAGGGCATGGTGGGAGCGGGGG
>NZ_RAWC01000388.1:0-3447 GCF_003611685.1 Corallococcus sp. CA049B
GGGCCCGACTGCGCGGGCTTCCGCCCGGGGGCCGCGGTCGCGGAGGCCATCACCATCAAGAGGAAGAAGGCCCGGCTGTCGTAGAGGTCGCCGCTGGCCTGGCTGCCCAGGAGCACCAGCACCGCCGCGCCCGCGGTGGCGCCATCCAGGCCCTGGCGCCTCATGAGCGCCGAGCGCACGAAGGTGGCGATGACGGTCGCGAGCAGGAGCAGCCCCACGACGCCGCCCTCGCAGAAGACCTCCAGGAAGAGGTTGTGCGGGTAGACGCCCAGGCGCAGCGCGGGGAACGCCGCGAGCCCCGCCCCCGCCACCGGGTAGTCCTTCCCCAACTGGAGGGCCCTGGCGTAGAGGATCTCCCGCCCGGACAGGTACACCGTGTTGTCCTTGCCGCTGGCGCCGCCCGCCCCCGACTCGTAGTTGAGGGTGAGGCGCAGGAAGCGCTCCTGCACGGAGTTGCTCAGCGCCTCCCCCAGCGGGGAGAACAGGGTCACCGCGGTGATGGCGGCGGTCGCCAGCAGCAGCAGCAGCAGCAGCCGGCGCAGCGGCACGCGCCCCACCACGAGGCAGGTGGTGATGCCCGCGACGATGGCGGCGGACCCGCCGCGCGAGCCCGTGAGCAGCGCCAGCACGACGCCGGTGGCGGCCACCGGAATCCACAGCCACGCCTGGCCCCTCCAGTACCAGAAGTAGAGCGCCCCGATGGCGAGCAGCCCCATGAGCCGCGCGAGGATGTTGGGCCCGCCGCCCATCACCGCCAGCCGCGCGCTCCCGCCGCCCGCCAGCAGTTGCTTGACGGCGGTGAGCGCGAGCAGCCCCGTGGCCACGACGACGGCGGCCCAGAACGCGTCCAGCACCCGGGGCGCGGGCTGGCGCAAGCAGGCCAGCGCGAAGCCCACGCACATCAGCCCCACCAGCAGGATGTCGGCGACCTTGGTCAGGGAGAAGAGCGGGTCGGGCGTCCAGGTGATGCTGGCGCACATGTAGCCCAGGAAGCCCAGCAGGGCCGCGATGAGCGGCGGGTCGAAGCGCGCCTCGCCGGGGCGCGCGTCGCGCCGGGCGCGGTGCAGCATCCCCACGGAGGCAAGCAGCACCCCGCACAGGACGATCCAGAGCCGCAGCTCCTGGACCAGGTTCGTGTCCACCTCCTCGTTGACCGCGAGGCCCAGCCGGTGGAAGCCCCAGCGGCCCGCGAGCACGTAGAGCGCCGCGATGAAGCCCAGTCCTGTGCAGCTCATCCAGCTCACGATGGACTCTCCCGGTGGGTCTTCAGCTCGCGGACGGGTATTCGTATTGGTAGACGCCGCTCACCGCGCGGCCCGCCCGGGAGCGCGGCACGCCGTTGAGGACCACGCCCCGGGCCGGGACGCCGCTCTGCTCCAGCTGGTGCAGCGCGGTGGCCACCTCGCGCAGGGACTGGGTGGCCGCGCGCACCACGGCGAGCCGCACGCCCGCGTGCCGGCCCACGAGCGCCGCGTCCGTCACCGCGAGGATGCAGGGCGTGTCGAAGAGGACGACGTCGTACTCGGCCGCCACGCGCGCCACGAACGTGTCGAACGCCGCGCCGGCCAACAGCTCCGCCGGGTCTGGCGGGAGCGCGCCCGCGCCCAGGAAGGACAGGCCGGGCGCGGCCTCCTGGAGCAGGGCCTGCTCCAGCGTCGCGGCGCCCCGCAGCACCTCATGGAGGCCGGGGAGGTGCGCCTCGCGGAAGCACCGGTGCAGCCAGCCGCCGCGCAGGTTCGCGTCCACCAGCAGCACGCGCTGGCCCGTCTCCGCCAGCACCCACGCCAGGTTGAGGGCGACGAAGGACGTCCCGGCGCCGGGGCTCGTCCCGGTGACGGCGACGACGTGGCTGCCCGCCTCCTTCATGGCCCGCTGGAGCCGGGTCCTCAGGCCGCGCACGCACTCCACGGTGACGTCCCGGGGGACGCTGCGCGCCAGGATGATGGACGGGCTCCGGGGGGACATGGCGCGGCGGGGGCCGGTGGGGACGCTGGCGAGCACGGGCACCGCGAGCGCGGACTCCAGGGCGGCGGGGTCGGTGACGCCCGGTTGCAGCGACTTGCGCGCGAAGGCCAGCGCGACGCCGGACACCAGCCCCAGCACCACGCTGACCGCGAACACGTCCGGCTTCAGGGGGCGCACGGGCAGGCGCGTCACCACGGGCGCGTCGATGAGGCGCGCGTTGGTGATGGTGCTCGACTTGAGCACCCGGTACTCCTGGGCCTTGTTGTTGAGCAGGATGTAGAGCTCGTTGGCCACCTTCACGTCGCGCGTGAGCTGGGCGGACACCCGCTCCGCGTCCGGGATGCCCTTGAGCCGGGCGGCCAGCGCGCTCCGCTCCGTGCGCAGGCGCGCCATCTTGCGCTCCGTGGCCACGATGAGCGGGTGGTGCTCGGTGAAGCGCTGGCGCAACTCCGAGCGCTCCAGCGCGAGCGTGGAGAGGTCCTTGTCCAGGTCCACGCTCCGGTTGAGGACGGCCTGCGTCTCCAGCCCCAGGTCCACGCCGCCCTTGCCGGCGCGGTAGTCGCGCAGCGCGGACTCCGCCTGCTCCAGGCCCTGGCGCAGGCCGGGCAGCTGGCTGTCCAGGAACGACAGCGTGCGGCCCGCCTCCTCGCTGCGGCGCTCCACGTTGGAGCGCACGTAGGTGTCCGCGATGGCTTGGAGCGTGGTGGTGGCCAGCACCGGGTCCGGCCCGTCCAGGGTCAGGTTGAGCACGCCCGTGCCGGCGCCCTTCTCCCCCATGCGCAGCGAGCGCTGCAGGTCCTCCACCACCGCGAGCTTCGAGCGGCGCATCACCTGGAAGCGCGTCCCCGGCCGGGCGCGCAGCTCCGTGACGAACAGCTCCACCTCGTGCGCCGCGCCCGCTTCCGTCTGGGCGCCGGTGCCCACGGCGCCGTGGAGCACGACCTGCCCCTCGGGCCCCCACAGCGTGTACGCGCCGTCCGCGTCCGCCACGAGCGTGAGCGGCAGGTCCTCCCACTCCGTGGGCACGTTCAGCCGCTCCACCTGGAGCTTCTCTCCGCCCCAGGCGTACGAGGCCCCGCCCCACCACGGCACCGCCGCCAGGTCCGGCCCCGGGTGCGCCCGGGCATGGGCCGCGCCCACCACCGGGAAGTAGCGGGGCTCCACGCTCACGCCCAGGTGCAGCGCGTCCGCCACGCGCCCCAGCAAGGCCCGGGAGCCCAGGACCTCCATCTCCGGGGCCGCCATGCTGGGCGCGTCTGGAATCAGCTCGTCCAGCTGGCCCAGGCTGCTGCCCTTCTGCTCGATGCGCAGGATGGCATTGGCCCTGTACACCGGCGCCGTGACGAGCAGATACAGCCCGCCCAGGGCCAGGGCCAGGACGATGGACGCCGCGATGGTGCCGCGGCGCTCCCCCAGGATGGCCAGATATCTACCCAATCCCAGCTCATCATCCTGCGTGCCGGGGCCTGGGCGGGGCGGCGT
>NZ_RAWC01000389.1:0-3424 GCF_003611685.1 Corallococcus sp. CA049B
CCGTGTTGGCGGCCACCGTGCGGGGCGGCTGCTGCGGGACGCTGACCACCGGCGTGGCCGGGGCTTCCGTCACGGGCGCGGGCTTGTCCACCGTGTAGGTGAGCCCCTCGACGGTGCACGTGCCCTCGATGCAGCCGATGACCGGCGCGGGGGGCTCGCCGAACTGGGCCTGCCAGTCCGGGCCCAGGTTCAGCGGCTCCGCGATGGGGCGCTGGTCCTTGCCCTGTCCGACGAAGGCCTGCATCACGCCGTCCTCGGTGACGAACAGCTCCAGCCGCAGCTCGTTCTCCGGCGCATCGAGGCCCAGCATGGCGCCGCCGCGCTCGCCCAGGGACCACTCCATCGACAGCGGCAGGTCCTTGCCGTGGTGCACGATGGTCACGTAGCGGCCGTCCCGGCCCATCAGGCCCAACGAGGCCACCGGCTCTGGCGGCGGGCCATTCCAGAGCTCCTTCAGGCGCCGCTGCCATGTGGCCGGGGGCGCCTCGGCGCGCACGCGCGCGGTCAGCCGGGCCACGCCGCCCACCAGCCCCACCACATCCACCCGGGCGCGGCCCACGCGCTTCTCCTGGTCGTGGAGCGGCGGGAAGACCATGGTCTTGTTCTCGAAGGCCAGGTCGCGGCCGACCACCACCACCTGTGGCGCGTCCGGCCCCTCACCCATCGTCACGCGGCGCTTGTCCGGGGTGACGTCCTCCATCCGGCCGGGGCCGTTGAGCGTCGTGAACCCGGTCTGCTCCGCCATGATGGCCTTGCCGGGGAGCGGCGGCTGGACGCGCACCTGCCCGCTGCGGTGGTACGCCACGCCCAGCACGCCCACCGCGGCCAGCACCGTCACCCCGGCGGCCGTCTGCGCCGTCACGCGCGCGGCGCGGCGCATGGAGGCCTTCGCCCGCTGCCAGCGCGTCAGCCGCAGCGGCGGCATGGACAGCAGGCTTCCGGGGACCAGCGGCTCCAGGTCCGCGATGAGCGCGGTCACGGACGGATAGCGCTCGTCCGGATCCGGCTTGAGGCACCGCATCACGATGGCGTCCACGCGCGCGTCCAGCCCCGCGCGCTTGCGCGACGGCGGATCGAAGGTGCCCAGCGGCACCTCGCCGGTGAAGGTCTCGTAGAGGATGACGCCCAGGGAGAAGATGTCCGCCCGCGCGTCCGCGCTCTTCGCGTCCACGCGCTGCTCGGGCGCCATGTACGAGATGGTGCCCATGGACACGTGCGTGGACGTGAGCGCGAAGCGCGACGCCGCGGACGCGTCATCCAGGAAGGACGCCAGCCCGAAGTCGGACACCTTCGCGATGCCGCCGGCCTGCTGATCCAGCAGGATGTTCTCCGGCTTCAGGTCGCGGTGGATGACGCCCCGGCCGTGCGCGTACTCGATGGCCCGGCAGATTTCGAGCATCCGGCGCAAGAGCACCGGCGTCTCCATGGACGGGCTGCGCATGAGCTCGCGCAGGGACGGCCCGTCCACGAACTCCATCACCAGGTAGTAGGTGTTGTCCGTCTTCCCCTTGTCGACGATGGCGACGACGTGGGGGTGGCTCAGCGTCGCCAGCGCCGCGGCTTCCTTCTGGAAGCGCGCGATGAACGACGGATCCTTGGCCAGATCCGGGTTCAGCAGCTTCACCGCGACCGTGCGGCCGAGCGACAGCTGGGTGGCCTTGTGGACCTCTCCCATGCCGCCGGCACCGACGAGCTTCTCCAGGCGGTAGCCGCTGACGAGATCAGGAGGCCGGGAACGACTGATGGCGGTGGGCTCGAACGAGGACATGGGCGGGGAACAGGGCGGCGAGGGTAGCAGAAACGGGGCGCCGCGTTACCGCTCCCCAGCTGCCCTTCCGGCCCCCTCCCGCTCGCCGGGTGGGCGGGCGGCCATGACCCGGGTGCTTCCGCTGCCAGTGGGAGCCCCAAGGGGCTCCCAAGGTGGGCTCAGGTGTCCCCGGCGACGGGGCGCAGCACGCTGGTGAGGTTGGTGCGCACCTGGGACAGCGAGGAGCGCATGTTCGCGTGCCGCACCGACGCGCCCACGGCCCGCGCCAGCGACTTGAGCAGCGAAATCTCCTCCGGGCGCCACAGGCGGGCCTGGCGGCAGTCCTCGAAGGCCACGAAGCCCCACCACTGCTTGGCCGGGACGATGGGGCACAGCAGCACGGACTGCACGCCCTGGCGCTCCAGCAGCTCGCGCATCATCGGCGGCGCTTCCTTGGTGGTGCAGGAGACCACCATCTGCGCCTCCAGCATGTCCGCCCACGCCATGGCGTAGTCGCGCATCGGCAGCGCGCGCAGCACCGGGTGCGCCAGCGGGGACACCACCCCCGGCTCCGCCCAGGCGTAGCGCAGGTCCGTCATGAACCGGCCCGCCAGGTTCGTGGTCCGGTTCTCGAAGAGGCACGCACGGTCCACCTTCAGCGGCCGGGCCACCATGCCCAGTGCATCCGAACCCGTGGCCGGGCACAGGCCCTTATCCAGGAGCAACCGCGACGCTTCGGACACCTTCGTGAACGCTTCCACCATGACCGTCTCGCTTGAAGGGGGGGAGGGGGTCACCCCTTCCTGTCGTGGATGAGCTGTCATCCACACATGTCCCGTTATGCAGGATTCCTTTGTTCCTGTCAAATGGTGGTTTTACTGGAAACCCAAGAAGCGGAGCGGGGGGCGTTCCGGTGCCCGAAAACGCGAACAGGGGCGCCCTCGTGAAGAGAGCGCCCCTGCCGGGCACTGCGCGCGGTGCTGCCCCTGCATCCCCTGGATGAGGAGGGCGGCGGACGACTACTGCGCGGACTTCTCGGAGGCGGGGGCCTTCACGGGCTTCTTGGTGCCGGTGCCCTGCATCATCGTCTCCGTGCGGCCGGAGGGCGCGGCCTCGGGCGTCGCTTCGGCCTTGGTCTCGGTCTTCGCCGGCGCGTGGGGGTCGGCCTGCACGTCGGTGGACGCGGGCGCCTTCGTCTCCGCGGCGGGGGCCTTGGCGGGAGCGGGCTTCGTCGGGGCGGCGATGGCGGCGGTGGCGGACAGCAGGGCGGCGACGAGGAAGGTCTTCATGGGGATGTGCTCGGATTCGTGACGGACGGCCCTCGCTGGAGTGCGCCGGGCGTCGTCATCGCGGCTCCAGATGGAGGCTGTGGATTGTTTATTCACGCGCCGTCACGTGGCGGTGCGCTCGCAGCAGGCTGCTGGAGTGGCAACGATTCCGCTCCCACGCACAAACGACAACAGGGGCGCCCTCGTGCGGAGAGCGCCCCTGCCGGGACCGCATCCTGTCCGTCCCTTGGAGGCGGACAGGGCGCGAGTGAAGCGAGGGATCAGCCCTCGGTCTTCGTCTCGGTGGTGGTCTTCTTCTCGGTCTTGGTCTTCGTGCCCTTCTTGGTGGCCTTGCCCTCGTGCTTGGTCTCGGTCTTGGACTCGGTCTTCATCTCGCCCTGCATCTCGG
>NZ_RAWC01000038.1:0-54813 GCF_003611685.1 Corallococcus sp. CA049B
GGATTGGGGGCGGGGGAGGGCTCGGCGACACCGGGCAGACGTCCGCCCACGAGCCGCTCCAGTTCGGCCCTCGCCATCCAGTAGTCGCGGACCGACTCCAGATACGCCCTCCAGGCCTCCACCTGCTCACGTCGCGCGAGGAGGAGGGCGGGAAGGCCGATCTGCATGGCGTTGTACTGGCGCTGCGACTCCTCGACGATGGTGGTGCGCAGCGGGAGCACGACCTTCTGGTAGCGCTCCGCCATGTTCCGCAGCGTCACCAGCTTCGCCCTCGCCGCGCGCACCTCCGAGCGGGCGTTGACGGCCAGCTCCATCAGCCGGTTCTCACCCTGGCGGTGCTGCGCCTCCAGCTTCGCGATGAGCGCCTGACGTTGATCGAAGATGGGCAGCTCCAGCGACAGCGTGGGGCCCAGCAGGCGAGGCCCGTTCGCGTCGCGGTGCGTGTGCACGCCCACCTCCACGCGGCCGAAGAAGCGCGTGCTGCGCGCCAGCTCCAGCGCGTTCCACAACAGCGACGTCTGCTTGCGGGCCGCGTCGATGTCCAGCCGCTGCTCCATGGCGAGCGTCTCCAGGCGCTCCAGCGAGGTCTCGGCGGCGGGGACCTCCGGCAGCTGCTGTGTCAGCGTCCACTGGACCCTCGGGCCGTACAGGCCCATCAGGCGGGTGAGGTGTTCGCGCGCTTCGACGAGCGCCAGCTCATCCTGGGCCAGCTCCAAGCGCGCCTGCTCCAGCGCGGCCTGTTCGGTGGCCAGGGCCAGCACCGTGATGTTTCCCGCGGCGCGCTGCCGGTTGGACAGGTCCGCCGCCGCGTCCGCGGCCTGGAACACCTCGCGGCGCAGCGCGACCAGCTGCTGCCGGGCCTGCACCTCCGTGAACGCCTGGCGGACCTCCGCCGTCGTGGTCAGCGCCTCGTGCGCGACGCGCAGCGTGTCCGCCTGGAACTGCTCCTTCGCCACGCGCTTGCGCAAGGGCAGCGTGAAGAGGTCCACGAAGCTCTGGACGATGGAGAACTCGTGCTCGATGCCGCCCTCCGAGGTCACCGGGAAGCCGATGCTCCCGTCGAAGGACGGGTTGGTGAGCAGCCCGGCCTGCACCATGTCCGCCTGGGAGACGCCCAGCTCCTCGTACGTCGCCTGGAGCGCGGGGTTGTTGAGCAGCGCCACCTCCACCGCGCGGTCCGACGTGAGGTCGCCGGCCAGCAGGGCATCCAGGTGCTGCCGCACCTGCGCGTCCTCCGGCGTCCCCTGGTTCCAACGCGTCTTCAAGCCTGTCCGCTCCTCCACGAGCGCCGCCACTTCCTGGTGGCCGCGCTCCTTCTGGATGGACGCGCAGCCACCGAGCAGCAGAACCGCGAGGAGCCAGGGGGATTTCCAATGCACACGAGACCTCGAGAATGGATGTGCCCGTACGGCAGCCAGGACACCGGCGCCTGTCGAGCAAGGGTCGGGCCACGGCGTCAGGTGTCGCAACCCCACGGAATGACGGCGTCCGGGGGAGCACGTTCGCCCGGGCGCTTCGTGCGAGGTGTGACCGTCAACGTCACACTGTGATGCGCGATGCGGCGTCCAGGCCGGGCGCTTCGAGCCGCCCGACACCGGGGATGAAGCGGCCCACGCGCGCCGCGTAGCGCTGATAGGTGGCGCCGTGCAGGCGGAGCAGGTGGTCCTCCTCCAGCCGCACCTGGAGCGACACCAGCAGCACGTAGTCGAGCCAGCCCATCACGGTCCACGCGCTCGGGGTCGCGAGCGCCATGCCCGTCACCACGACGAGCATCCCGCTGAAGATGGGGTTGCGCACGACGCCGAAGAGGCCCCCCTTCACCAGCTCCGTCCGATCCGAGTCGATGCCGATGCGCCACGACGCGCCCATCTCCACCTGGGCCCGCACGGTGAAGACGAACCCCACGGCGACCAGGGCCCAGCCCGTCCACCGGAGCGCGGCGGGCACGTGCCACACGCCCAGCGCCTGCTCACCGAAGGCCAGGTGCGCCGCGCTCCAGAGCACGATGGCCCCCATGAACAGCGCCATTCCTACGCCGATGACCCGCTGGAGCGGCGGCCCGGAGCGGTGCAGCACCAGCGCCGGGCGGCCCGTGCGGCGGCGCAGGCGCACCGACGGCAACACCATGGCGAAGAGGAGGAAGGCGAGGGTGGCGGCGGGCAGGGCCGGCCGGGTGAAGGTGGCGACGTCCATGGGTGACCTCCAGCTGCGTTCCCCCACGCTGACGCCCGGCCCCGCGCGCCCTTACACCTGATTTTTCACGCGGGCGCGCAGTCGCAGTCCACGCAGCCCTGCGCGCAGCAATGGCCGCACAGCTCCACCAGCTGCTCGCCCAGGGCCTTCCGCGCGCGGTGCAGGCGCACGGCGGCGTTGTTGGCGGAGATGCCCGCCTCCTGCGCGTACGTGGCCACGGTGAGTCCCTCCAGGTCCACCCGGCGCACGGCCTCCGCGTACTCGGGCTTGAGCGTCCCCGCGAGCCCCGCCACGCAGCCGCACACCGTCGCTTCCAGGCCGTTGGCGTCCTCGGTGGACAGCGGCTGCTCGTGCGCCAGGGACTCCAGCGTGGAGACCTCCCGCTGGCCCCTCCGGTGACGGTCCACCAGCGCGTTGCGCAGGAGCCGGTAGAACCAGGCCACCGCGCTCTGCTCCTCGCGCAGGGCGCCTCCCTGCTCCATGCCCTTCACGAACGCGGCCTGAAGCACCTCGCGCGCCGCCTCCTGGCTCCCCACGCGCGGCGTGAGGAACGCGAGGAACGCATGGTGATGGCGCAGCAGCGCATCCATCGCTTCGGGTGACAGGCTCATGCCGGGAGCTTCCTGGCAGCCCTGCGTGCCGCGAGGCGCTCCTGGAACCCGTGCACCAGCGCGTAGAACGTGGGCAGGGCCAGCAGCGTGAAGAGGGTGGACGTGACGAGCCCGCCCACCATCACCACCGCCAGCGGACGTTCAATCTCCGTCCCGTGCAGCGGCAACACCAGCAGCGGCAAGAGCCCGAGGATGGCCGTGCCCGCCGTCATCAGCTTGGGCCGCACGCGGCCGAGGCTCGCCTCGCGCACGGCCTCCGCGAAGGGCTTGCCGCGGCCCATCAGGTCCTTCGTCTGCGCCACGAGCACCAGTCCGTTCTGCACCGCGATGCCGAACAGGCCGATGAGGCCCACCAGGCTGGACACGTTCCACGTCTCACCCGCGAGCAGCAGCGCGAGGATGCCGCCCACGAACGCGTCCGGCAGCGTGGCCAGGATGACCAGCGCCTCCGCCACGGAGTCCAGCGCGAGGTACAGCAGGACGAACACCGCGAGGAGCGCCAACGCGATGGCCACCGTCAGCGCCTGCGCCGCGCGCTCCTGGCTCTCCACCTTGCCGCCCACGTCCACGAAGTAGCCCGTGGGCAGCTTCAGCTGCGTGGCCAGCACCTCGCGCACCTCCGCCGCCGTGCTGCCCAGGTCGCGGCCGGACACGCCCGCCTCCACCGCGATGCGCCGGCTGCCTGCCTCGCGGCGCACGCTGCCCGCGCCGGAGGTCTCCTCGATGGTGGCCAGCTGGCTCAGGGGGATGCGCGTGCCGTCGTGCCCGTCCACCAGCAGGTTGCGGATGGCGTTCACGTCACCCCGGCGGTGGTCCGCCAGCCGGAGCACCAGGTCGTAGCGGCGCTGGCCCCGCCAGATCTGCGCGGACTCCTCACCCACGAGCCCCACGCGGACGGCCCGGATGACGTCCCCGGGCGTCAGTCCCACGCGCGCCACCGCCGCGCGGTTCACCGCGATGCGCAGCTGCGGCAGGCCGCTCAGCCGCTCCACCCGCAGGTCCTCCACGCCGTCCACCCGCGACATCAACGCACGCGCGCGCTCCGCGAGCTGCGACAGCGTGTCCAGGTCCGGCCCGAAGACGCGCACGGAGAGGTCCGCGGGGCTGCCTCCCAGCCCCTCGTCGATGCGCATCCCCAGCGGCGTGGTGAAGAGCACCGACACGCCGGGCACCTTCCCCACCGCCTCGCGCATCCGCGACTCCAGCCCCTCGCGGCCTCCGAGGGTGTCCTTCTTGAGGACCACCAGCACGTCGGACAGGGTGTGGGGCATCGGGTCCTCGGTGCGTTCGGCGCGGCCGGTGCGGCGCACCACGTCCTCCACCTCCGGGAACTCGCGCAGCACGTCCTCCACGCGGTGGTTGAGGCGGTCCACCTCCTCCAGGGACGCCTCCGCCGGCAGCACCGTCTGGAGCAGGAACGCGCCCTCGTCCAGCCGGGGCATGAAGTCGCTGCCCACCATGAAGGCCAGGCCCAGCGCGGGCACGGTGATGGCCAGCGCCACCACGCGCACCAGGCCCGCGTGGCGCATGCACCTGTCCAGGAGCGGCGCGTACGCGGCCTTCACCTTGCGGATGAGCCACACGTCCTCTGGCGAGTCCTCGCTCGGCGCGCGCAAGAAGAGGCCCGACACCACCGGCACCAGCGTGAGCGCCAGCGCGAGCGACGCGGCCAGGCACGCCACCACCGCCGCCGCGAGCGGCTGATACATGCGGCCCTCGATGCCCGACATCGCGAAGAGCGGGATGAACACCGAGACGACGATGAGCGTGGCGAAGGCGATGGGACGGCCCACCTCCATTGCCGCCGCCAGCGCCTCGTCGCGCACCGGGCGGCGCCCCTTGCCCTCGCGCAGGTCGTGGATGACGTTCTCCACGACGATGATGGCCGCGTCCACCAGCAGGCCCACCGCGATGGCCAGCCCGCCCAGCGTCATCGTGTTCAACCCGATGCCCGCCGCCTTGAGCAGCAGTCCCGCCAGCGCCAGCGACAGGGGCAGGGTGAGCGTGACGATGAGCGCCGCGCGCCAGTCCCCCAGCAGCAGGAAGAGCACGCCCACCACCAGGAACGCGCCCAGCAGGATGGCCCGGCCCACGCCTCCCAGCGCGGAGCCCACCAGCTCGGATTGGTCATAGACGACGCGCAGCTGCACGCCCGGCGGCAGGGAGCGGCGCAGCTCGTCGATGGCCGCGCGCACGCCTTCGGCCACCTGCACGGTGTCCGCGCCGAACTGCTTGCTCACGCGGCAGCTCACCACCTCGCCCTCCAGCCGGTGCGCCATGCCCCGGCGCGGCGCGGGGGCTTCGCGCACGTCCGCCACGTCGCCCAGCAGCACGGGCGTCCCGTCCCGCAGCGCGACCACGGTGTTGCTCAGGTCCTCCACCGTCTCCGCCCGGCCCACGGCGCGCACGGCCCACTCCATGGGGCCCTGCGTGACGAAGCCTCCGGAGGCGTTGACGCTGGCGCCCTCCAGGCCGTGCTGGACCTCGTCCAGGGTGATGCCTCGCGCCACCAGCTGATCCGGATCCAGCAGCACCTGGAACTGGCGCAGGTAGCCGCCCAGCCGCTCCACGCCCGCGACGCCGGGCACCGCGAGCAGCCGGTTCTTGATGTCGAACTCCGCCAGGTCGCGCAGCGCCATCAGGTCCGCGCTGCCGGGCTCCGCCTCCAGCGTGAACTCGAAGACCTCGTTGAGCCGGCCGGTGAGGCTGGACACGAGCGGCGCGTCGGTGCCGGGGGGCAGCTCGCCCTCGGCCTGCGCCACCCGCTCCGCCACGTACTGGCGGCTGCGGAAGTAGTCCGCGTCCGGTTCGAACTCCACCGTCACCTGCGTGACGCCCAGCTGCGAGGTGGAGCGGATGCGGCGCACCTCGGGCAGGCCCGCCAGCGCCACCTCCATGGGGATGGCCACCGCCGTCTCCAGCTCCTCGGCGCCCATGGCCGCGTTCTGGACGATGACGTTGAAGATGGGCGCGGACAGGTCCGGGAACACGTCCTGGCGCAGGTTGCGGAGCGCCACCGCTCCGAAGGCCGCCAGCGCCAGGACGACGAGCACCGTCAGCCCGGGCCGGGCGAAGGACGCGCGGAGGATGCGCCCCGGCAACGTCGTGCGGGGATCAGTGCCCATGCTCGTCACCTCCGCCCTGGGACTTCTCCACCTCGGCCTTGAGCAGGAACGCGCCCTCGACCACCACCTCGTCGCCCACGGTGAGGCCCTTCAGGACCTCCACCTGCGTGCCCAGGCTGCGGCCGCGGCCCACCTCGCGCTGCTCGAAGACACCGGCCTCCGGCGTGGGCAGGAACACCACCCAGCCGTTCTCCAGCCGCTGGAGCGACGCCGCGGGCACGGCCGTGAGCGTGGCGCCCGGATCCCCCAGCGGGATGGACGCCGACGCGGACATGCCTGGCCTGAGGAGCCCCTTGCCGTTGTCCAGCTCCAGGCGCACGGGGATGGTGCGGCTGTGGGGATCCACCCGCTGCCCCACGAGGCCCACCTTCGCGGCGAACTCCTGGCCCGGGAACGCGGCGAAGGTGACGCGCGCGTCCGCGCCCGGCTTCAGGCGCACGGCGTCCCGTTCGAACGCGTGGACGATGAGCCACAGCGACGACAGGTCGCCGACGCGGAAGAGCGGCTGGGACGGATCCGCCATCTGCCCCAGCCGCGCGGTGCGCTCCACGACGGTGCCGTCGATGGGCGCCTTGAGGACGAAGCCCGACGAGCCGTCACCTCCATTGCCCGCCCCCAACGCCGCGAGCGCGGCCTTCGCGGCGGCGACCTCCGCCTCCGCGGCGGCGGCGTCCGCTTCAGCGGCCTGCGCGTCCTTGCGCGCGACGATGCGCTCCTCGGCCAGCGTGCGCTTGCGGTCCGCGGCCTGCCGGGCGGCGGTGGCGCGGGCCTGGGTGGCCTGGAGATCCGCGCGGGCGCGGCCCAGCTCCGGACTCTGGAGCTCCGCCAGCCGCTGGCCCTGCTTCACGGCCTGGCCCGTCGTCACGGCGACGGACGCCACGCGCGCGGAGACCGGCGAGGCCACCTCCGCGTAGGCGTCTTCACTGAAGGTCAGCTCGCCCAGCGCGGTGACGCTCTCTCCGCCCGGGCGGGCCTCCACCTTCGCGGTGGTGACGCGCAGGTCGCGGAGCATCTCCTGGGGGACGTGCACGTGGATGACGTCCCCGGACTCGACGTGGAGCTTCTCCTCGGCGGCCTCGTCGTGGCCGTGTTCGTGCGCGTCGCCGTGCTCCGGCTTGGAGGACTTGCAGGCGGTGAGGCCCACGAGGACGGACAGCAGCAGCAGCGTGGGCTTCATGGCAGGGCTCCCGTTTCCATTTCCAACTGCACACGAGCAAGGGCCAGTCGCAGCAGGCCTTCGAGCCACGCGGCCCGCGCCTCCAGCGTGTCGCGACGGACGAGGAGGAAGGCCGCGAGGTCCATCTCCCCGGCGTCATAGGAGCGCTGCGCCAGCGCCTCGTTGTCATCCAATAGCGGCAGCACCTCCTCCAGGGACCCGAGCGCGCCGAGGCTCGCGCGGTAACGGAACTCCGCGGCCTGGACCTGTGCGGGCACGACGGCGCGCGCGGCGGCCAGCTCCTGCTCGGCGCGGGCTGCCTCGGCTTCACCCACGAGGCGCGCTTCCTGGCCTCGGGCGAAGAGGGGCAGGGGCACGCTGAGCGTCCCCAGGAACACCGTCTCGTCGGCCTCCTTCTGGTAGCGCGCGCCCACCGTCACATCCGGCAGCACCTGGCGCCGGCCCAGCGTCGCGGCGGCCTTCGCCTGGACCTGCTCCTGCTCCAGGGCCACCAGGTCCGCGCGCGCTCCCGCGTTGTCCGGCACCTCGCGGACGGGCGCCCGCGCGAGCGCCCGGAGGTCATCGTCGTAGGTGGCCATGGGCCTCGCGCGGTAGCCCAGGCGCACCTCCAGCTCCTCCCGCAGCGCGTGGATCTCGCCGACCGCGACCTGGGCCTCCGCTCGGGCCCGGGCGTGCGCCACCTTCGCCACGTTCACGTCCACGGCTGGAACGTCACCGGCCGCGTAGCGCCGCTCCGTGGCCTGGACGGTGCGCGCCGCCGCTTCCGCCGCGGCGTCCACCAGCTTCTTGCGCTCCCTGGCTTGCAGCAGGCGCAGGAAGGCCGCGGCCACGTCCCCCAGCAGGAGCCGCTCCGCGTCGCGCAGGCGGGCCTCCTCCATGGACAGGCCCGCGCGCGCCGCCTCGCGCCGCAGGCCCTGCTTGCCGCCCAGCTCCAAGGGCTGCGACAGGCCCAACGCGAGGTCCAGGCCGTGGTCGCCATTGGGGAGCCGGCGCGGGCCCACCTGGACGTCGAGCTGGGGGTTCTCGCGCAGGAGCGGCGCGGCGCTCGCCAGGGGACCTTGCGCGGCGCGCACGCGGGCCCGGGCCTCGACCAGCGCCGGGGCGTGCTCGCGCGCCAGGGCGAAGACGTCCTGGAGGGTGATGCGGGAGGGAGCCGCGCCACCAGGGCGCGGCCAGAGCAGTGCAGCGGCCAGCCCGAGGGCGGCCGTCGCGGAACGGATGGACACGGGAGAAGACCTCTTCGGAAGGCGGGCCGCGCGCATCCATGGACCCGGGCAGGAGGCCGGGCACACCGGTGGCGGGGCGCGTGCGGACGACGACGGACGCGGGCCTTAAACGAGAGGGACTATCGGGGGATGGAGGATGTCCTCCGCGTCGGCGGAGGACGGCTCCAGGGCTTCGGGCGTGATGGGGGGCTCCCGGAACAGGGAGCCCACGAGGCCCGGCAACGGCACGGCGACGGCCAGGGGCTTCGCGTGCGCGCAGCAGGCGCAGTCCACGCAGGTGGGGGCGCACTGGCCCTGCGCGTCGTCATCCGCGCAGCCCGTGAGGCACGTCTCCGCCTGCCGCGCCGGCCCGAAGGCATGCGCGAGCCCGCCCCCGATGGGAGCGAGCAGCATCAGGCAGATGAAGAGCCAGAGTCGGAGCACTGGAGCGGTCTTCTAGCACGCTCCGGTGGAAGTACACACGCCGTGAGGGCAGGGCAGGCGGCGCGAGGAGCGCTGCTCAGCCGCCAATGCCCTTGCGCAGCCGGGACCAGTCGAAGTTGGCCGCCGGGTCGTCCTTGCGGCCCTTGGGCACGGCCACGTCCTTGTGACCGACGATGTTCTTCGCCGGCACGTCGTACTCCTGCTTCAGGTAGCCCACGAGCTTCGTCAGCGACTTGTACTGCGCCTCCGTGAAGGCCGTCTTGCCGCTGCCGTCGTTGACGATCTCGATGCCGATGGAGCGCGCGTTCACGTCCGTGGGCACGCCGTGCAGCTCCCCCTTGCCCGCGTGCCACGCGCGCTTGGTGTCGCCGACCAGCTGGTAGATCTTCCCATCGCGGTCCAGCATGTAGTGCGCGGACACCTTGCTGTCCTTGTTGCGCATCCACGACAGGTCCCCGGAGCCGTTGTTGGTGCCGGTGTGGTGCAGCACGATGGTGTCGATGTCCGCGCCGTTGCGCGAGTCGCTGTTGGGCGAGGGCGCACTGATGACCGCGGGCTTGGTGAACTTCCCGGGCTCCGTGGGCGGAGGCGTCGTCGTCTTGAGCGCCTTCGTCAGCGCCGCGGCCGTCTGCGTGCCGTAGTAGCCGGTGGCGGAGATCTTGTTGTCCGCCTGGAACTTCTTCACCGCCGCCTCGGTCGCCGGCCCGAAGGAGCCGGTGCCCGTGTTCATCTGCGCCTGCGTCATGTAGCCCAGCTTCACCAGCCCCTGCTGCAGCTGCTTCACCTTCGCCCCGGAGTCACCCTTGCCCAGGCCGGCCGGCGGTGCCGTGAGGGCCGTGGACGCGGCCGCGGCGCGCGCGGGAGCGGCGGTGCGGGGGGCCGTGGCGGCGGTGCTCGCGGGCGCGTTGGCGGTGGCGCGGGTAGGCGTGGCGCGGACGGTCATGGTGTACGATTCCAGGAAGAGTGGATAGTTGCTGCTATCGCGATTATCGGCGTCGCGTGCGGGAAGTTGTGTGCCGGGAGTGAAACGACACCGCCCCGGCGTCAGCTGCCGGCGGCGCGGCGCGGCGACTCGGCGCGTCCGGCCGTGTCACCCCGCACCTGCGAGTACGGATCCAACGGGTCCCCCCCCAGCGCCTCCAGCGCCACCAGGGTGCCCAGGCCCATGCGCCGCGCGTGGTCCAACAGCAGGCGCGTCACCACGTGATCCTCCAGCGCGTGGCCGGTGGAGTCGAACACCGTGTTGCGCTCGCACCAGCCCGCGAACTCCTCCGGCTGCTGCACCACCGTGGCCAGGTCCGGGCCAATCTGATCCGGGTGGAGCTGCTGACACTCACCCTCCAGGCGCGCCTGCGCGGGAAAGTCCGGCACGACGAGGCTGCGCCGCAGGAGCGCCAGGGGCAGCTCCGCCTTGCCCGGCTGGTCCGAGCCCACCGCGTTGATGTGCGCGTGCGGCTGGAGCGCGTGGCCGGAGATGACAGCCCCGGCGCCCGGGGCGACGGTGGTCGCGGTGCAGAGGATGTCCGAGCGCAGCTCCAGGTCCGGCAGCAGCGTGGGCCGCACGTCCAGTCCCAGGAACGCCACGCGCCGCACGAAGGATCGCGCCGCGTCCGGATCGACGTCGTGCACCAGCACCTGGTCCAACCGGAACACGCGGCTGAGCGCATGCAACTGGGACACGGCCTGCGCGCCGCAGCCCACCAGCCCCAGCACCCGGCTGTCCGGATGCGCCAGGTAGCGGCTGGCCACCGCCGACGCCGCGCCGGTGCGCAGCGCCGTGGCGAACACGCCGTCCATCACCGCCACCAGGTGGCCCGTCTTCACGTCGTAGATGCTGTGGGACGCGACCAGCGTGGGCAGCCCGGAGTCCCCCCGGTTGCTGGGGAGGGAGGCGGACACCCTCACGGTCAGGCTGTCCCCGCGCCGCAGGGCGGGCATCCAGCCCATCGTCCCGGAGGGCCTCGGGTCGCTCACCACCTGGAAGCCCTCCCGCTTGGGGACCTGCAGGACGGACTCGTCGAATTCCCGCAGCGCCACGGTGAGCGCCTGGATGAGCTCGTCCATCAGGACGTCCAGCCCCACGCCCTCCACGAGCGCGCGCAAGTCAGTGGGACCGAGCAGGAGGGTGTGAGGAGCCGGGAGCGTCATGTGCGCGGAGTCTACGCCCCTGACAGGAATTGCAACGGGTCAGTTTTGATTACGAATTCCTGTCTTGCTGTGGCTTTTGAATACAGGTGCAGGGAACAAGGTGGCGAGGGGGCCATGTTGGAATCGGGGCTCGACATCCGGCGGAACCACGTGTCCCCGGCTTCGTGCCCGCCCGCTCAAGCCGCTCCACCCCAAACGCCCGAGTGAACGCCTCCTTGACGCCCTCCGTTCCCAGGACGCCCGTGCTCACCGCCGTCTCCGGCCTGTCCCACCGCCGTACCGATGAAGCGCCCGGCGCGCCCCGCGCGCGCGTCCTCCTGGTGGACGACACGCCGGCGAACCTGCTCGCCCTGGAGGCCATCCTGGAGCCGCTTGGCCAGCAGGTGGTGTCGGTGCGCTCCGGCGACGAGGCGCTGAAGGCGCTGCTGTTGGACGAGTACGCGTGCGTGCTGATGGACGTGCAGATGCCGGGGCTGGATGGCCTGGAGACGGCGCGCCTGTTGCGCACCCGCGAGCGCACGAAGCACCTGCCCATCCTCTTCATCACCGCGCTCAGCCGCGAGGCGGCCTACGTCACCCGGGGCTACGAATACGGCGCGGTGGACTACCTGCTCAAGCCCGTGGACCCGGACATCCTGCGCGCCAAGGTGTCGGTGTTCGTGGAGCTGTACCTGCGCGGAGAGAAGCTGCGGCAGCAGGCGCTGGAGCTGGCGGAGCGCCGCCGCGTGGAGGAGGAGCTGCAGCGCGCGACGGAGCTCGAGCAGCAGCTGGTGGGAATCGTGGGGCACGACATCCGCACGCCGCTCGCGGCCATCCTCACCACGGCCAACGTCCAGCTGTCGCGCGAGGTGCTGCCGGAAGCCCAGCGCAAGGCCTTCGAGCGCGTGGCCCGGGGCGGTGAGCGCATCCAGCGCATCGTGGATCAGCTGCTGGACTTCACCCGCGCGCGCGTGGGCGGAGGCATCCCGGTGGTGCCGGGCGCGGGCGACCTCAACGAGCTGTGCCGCAAGGTCGTGGACGAGCTGCGCGCGGCGAAGCCGGAGCGCTCCATCCTGTGCGACTTCGTCCGCGACAGCCTCCCGGGCGTGTGGGACCTGGACCGGCTGGCGCAGGTGGTGGCCAACCTGCTGGACAACGCGCTCAAGTACAGCCCGCGAGACACCCCCGTGCGCCTGCGCACCTATGAGCAGGGCGCGGACACCGTCCACCTGGAGGTCCAGAACGCAGGGGCTCCCATCCCCGCGCACGTGCTGCCCACGCTCTTCCAGCCCTTCCGCCGCGGCGACGGCGAGGGCCAGCGCGAGAGCCTGGGCCTGGGGCTCTACATCGCGCGCAGCATCGTGGAGGCGCACGGCGGAACCCTCCGGGTAGAATCCACCCCGGACGTCGGGACGATCTTCTCTCTCTGTCTTCCGCGTCAGGCTTTGGTTGAGACCCGCGCGCACTCCGCGTGCGCGCGAGCCTCCGAGCCGATGACGGCTTGAAACACAAGGCCGTTCGCGTCACGGACAGTGCATTGCAGTGGTGGCTGATTACTCCACTTGAAAGCCATACAACAATCCATCCACATCAAAACCTCTCATAAGTTGAGGCAAGCATGTGGAGGGTTTGCTACAATGCCAGACGTCCGGGAGGCAGACCGTCCTGGCGCGAAAAGTGTCCGCTTTGGGGAGGGTGCGCGACAAATGAACGACAACTCGACGTGGATTCCCGTGGATGGAAGCGACCCGATGCGTGCGTGGGTGCGACGCCCCGCCTCTGGAACGGGTCCGGCCCTGCTGCTGCTGATGGTGGAGGCGTTCGAGGGAAACGCACACCTGAAGCTGATGGCCGAGCGCTTCAGTGAAGAGGGCTACGTGGTGGTGGTGCCCGACCTCGCCTCGCGAGGGGAGCCGGAGGAGGTGGACCTGAAGCCGGTGGTAGCCTGGGCGCGCTCGCTTCCGGAGGTGGTGGGGCTCCGGGGCAAGAAGCAGGTCGGCGCGCTGGGCTACGGGCTGGGCGGGACGCTGGCCGCGCAGCTGGCGGCGCACGCGCACGTGGACTGCGCGGTGGCCTACTGCGCGCCCGGCATGGAGGACGTGCTCGCGCAGGCGGGTGAGAGCGCGGCCCCCATGGTGCTCCACTACGCGGAGTGGGACGGCTTCGTGCCGCCGGCCGCGGTGGCGCGGGTGAAGCAGCACGTGAGCGTGGACGTGGAGCTGTACGTGTACCAGGGCGTGCGCCACGGCTTCTTCCGCGAGGGGTCGCCGGCGTGGCACCGGCCCTCGATGATGACGGCGCACACGCGCACGCTCGCGCTGCTCAAGCGCGTGATGGGGCCGCGCTACGACCTGGCCGCGCTGTGGGACAAGCACACGGAGCTGGAGTTCGCCGCCCGCGACGCGGACGCGACCATGAAGACCATGGTGTCGCACCCGTACGTCAACAGCGTGCCGGTGATGACGGGGGGCGTGGGCGCGGAGTACCTGCACCGCTTCTACGCGAACCACTTCGTCCACGCGAACCCCAAGGACACGAAGATGACCCTGCTGTCGCGCACCGTGGGCGCGGACCGCGTGGTGGACGAGTTCATCTTCAGCTTCACCCACGACATCGAGATGGACTGGATGCTCCCGGGCATCCCGCCCACCGGGAAGTACGTGGAGGCGGCCTTCGTGGCGGTGGTGAACTTCCGCGGGGACAAGCTCTACCACGAGCACATCTACTGGGATCAGGCCGCCGTCCTGGTGCAGCTGGGCCTGATTGACAGGAAGGGCCTGCCCGTCACCGGCGCCGAGGCCGCGCGCAAGCTGCTGGATGAGACCCTCCCGTCCAACACCCTGATGGAGAAGTGGGACGAGAGCGCGCCCTCCAACAACCGCAAGGCCGGCTGACGCGGCCGGGATGACCCCCGCGCCCCGGGTTCGTCGCTACCCAGGGCGCGGTGTCTGACTTTCACGGGCTTTCGATGCGCGCGGCCATTGCGCCGGCTCCTCTGGGATGTCCACAATGCGGCACCTCGCTGGATGGTCCAGGGGGGCTTCGTTTCCCAGACTTCCTCTGGATTTGGCGCCGCTCCCGGATGCGACTCTCCCTTTCCCAGAAGCTCACGCTGGCGCCGCTGTTGGTGGCGCTGTTCTTCATCGTCCTCTTCTTCGGCTACCTCATCCCGCGCGTCAGCTCCGCCTTCGAGGCGCAGGGCCGGGATGTGGGAGGCGCGCTGCCCGCGGCGCTGGCGGCCACGCTGCCCGCGGCGATGCCCGGGGGCCAGACGGAGGCGCTCCAGTCCGTGCTGGAGCAGGCGGTGCGCCACCACCAGGTGGCCTATGTGGCCGTCTTCGACGGGACCGGGCAGCTGCGCGCGGTGGCGGGCGAGTACGCCGCGGCGATGCGGGAGCTGCGCGACCGGCTGGGCCGCGCGCAGGGTGAGGCGACGTTCTACGTGCGGGACGCGGAGCTCCTGGACGTGAGCTCGCGCTTCGCGAACGGGGCGGGCACCGTGCACGTGGGCTTCAACCGCACGGCGGCGCGCGCGCAGGTGCGGGCCATCACCACCGGGGTGAGCGTGGTGATGGTGCTGGCGCTCGCGATCTTCGTCGTCGTGGGCATCCTGCTGGCGCGCCGGGTGGCGGCGCCGCTGGTGCAGCTGACGGAGGCCGCCCAGCGCATCGCGGAGCACGGCGACCTGCGCGAGACGGTGCGCGTGGAGGGCTCGGACGAGGTGGCCCAGCTGTCGAAGGCCTTCTCCCTGATGGTGTCCAAGGTGAAGGACCTCTTGCAGCAGCTGCAGGGGTCGTCGGACCTGCTGCGCGGCTCGGTGGACCACCTGAACGACTCCGCGGGCCGGCAGAACGAGATGGTGTCCCGCCACGCCGCCGCGCTGCAGGAGACGCAGGTGACGGCGCAGGAGATCCGCCAGACGTCGGTGGTGGCGTCGCGCGCGGCGGAGACGGTCATCGACGTGGCGGAGCGCGCGGAGGTGCTGGGCAAGACGGGCGAGATCGCCATCACCGAGAGCATCGAGGGCATGGTGGCCCTGCGCGCGCAGGTGGAGCAGATCGCCGAGCGCATCATGGCCCTGGGCGAGCGCACCGAGCAGATCTCCGGCATCACGGAGACGGTGAAGGACCTGGCGGACCAGTCCCACCTGCTCGCGGTGAACGCGGCCATCGAGGCGGCGCGCTCCGGGGAGCACGGCAAGGGCTTCGCGGTGGTGGCGCGGGAGATCCGCGGCCTGGCGGACCAGTCCATCCGCGCGACGAACCAGGTGCGCGGCATCCTGGCGGACATCAGCACGGCCATCTTCGCCACGGTGGAGATCACGGCCGCGGGCACGCAGCGCATGGAGGCGGGCCTGGCCCAGGTGCGCACGTCCGGGGACACGCTGCGCCAGCTGTCCTCCATCGTCCGGGACAGCGTGGTGTCCGCCCGTCAGATTTCGCAGACGGTGAACCAGCAGGCCACCGGCATCGAGCAGATCTTCACCGCCGTCAACGAGCTCAACACGGTGATGGGCGACACGGTGAAGCGCATCTCCGCCACCAGCGAGTCCGCGGTGTCGCTCAAGCTCCTGTCGGAGCGCGTGGCGGCGATGGTGCGCGACTACCGGCTGTAGCCGGGCGGAGGCGGGGGCGGAAGCGCTCCACCACCTGGGCCACGGTGCGCGTGGTGGCGGCGCCGGGTTCGTTCACCCGGGCCGCGAGGAAGGCGGCCCCCAGCCGGGCCACCGACGACACGACGAAGAGCACGTGCAGGTTCACCCAGAGGTGGCCGCCCAGCATGAACTGCTGGGGCACGCGCGCGGCCAGCGCCCCGCCCAGGGCCGCCGCCGCCGCGTAGGCCAGCCCGCCCGCGGTGGCGAACGCCGCCAGGTAGAAGGGCCGGCCGTGGCGCGGCGCCACCGTGAGGGGCAGTGCGAAGATGGCCAGGCCGTGGCCGCTCCACAGCGCGCCCGCCAGGAGCACGTCGAACAAGAGCGGCCAGAGCGTCCCCGCGGAGGGAAACAGCCACAGCATGGGGATGGCGCTGATGCCCAGCGAGCAGAGCATCAGCACGGGCTGCGCGCCCAGCCTGTCGATGGCGCGGCCCCACAGGGGCGCCGTCAGCACGCGCACGCCCGCCACCGCCGCCGCGTGCAGGGCCATGATGACGAAGGTCATCTTGAGGTTCTGCAGGCTGTGCAGCGCGAAGAAGGGCGCGGACACGCCCACCGCCGCGTTCCACGCCACCTGGTACAGGAGCACCCGCCGGGCGCCGTCGTCCTTCCAGGGCAGGAGCGCCGCCTTGAGCTCCAACTTCGGAGAAGTGCCCGGGGGCGCCGGGTCATGCTGCGCGGCCATCATCAGCGTGGTGACGACGCCCATGACGCACGCGGCGAGCGCCAGCAGCGGCAGGGCCATGCCCACCCCGTCCAGCCCCTTCAGCCGGTCCATCAGCAGGCCCGCGGTGAGCGACGCGCCGGTGCCCATCAGCGTGGTGAGCGCGGTGCGCTTGCCAAAGAAGCGGCCCCGCACGGCGCCCGGGACGAGCTCCCCCATCCACGCCACCCAGGCGTTGTTGCCCACCACCGCCAGCACCGCGGACGCCCCGGCCACGGCGAGCAGCAGGTGCTGCTGCCCCTCCAGGGACAGGCCCAGCCACGGCAACAGCGCCATGGGCAACAGCGACAGGCGGGACAGGCACACCGCCGTCAGCGCCACCCGCCGGTGACCGAAGCAGAGGGTGAGCCACGCGGCGGGGAACTGCACGAACTGCGCGAAGAACGGCAGCGCCGTCATCACGCCCACCAGGAAGGGCCCCAGCTTCAGCGCGATGGCCCACGCGGTGAGCACGGTGGGACCCGCGCACGCGGTGAACACCTCCGCGAACATCCCCTCCACGGTGGACACCTTCAGCGACGCCCGGAGGCGCCGGTGCAGGGGCGGGCCCCGGCGGCCGTCCGGGGGCGGAGGGGCCCCCAAGAGGGGCGCGGACGAGCCGGGCAGCGAGGCGCCAGGGCGGAAGAGGGGGACGCCGGTGGCGAGGGAGGCGAAGCTCTGGACGAGGCGGCGGCGGAGGGCGGCGGACACTTGGATTCGTTTCCCATGGCCGCGCATTCCCTCTCAATCGGACCTCCAAGGAGTCCGCCGGGCCCGGCCGGACACCAACCGGCCTTATTCGTCGCTTTCCGCTGACTGACCGCCCGCCTGGTGGGCAGGAGGGATTCAGGTGCAGTTCACGCGGTCTTGAACTATATGAACGGCCCGGAAGGAGACCGCGCACATGGATGTCGCTCACGAGCTGACGGAGTTTCTGGGGCAGGTGGAGCAGCGTCTGACCGAATTGCTCGCGGATGGCGACGTCGGGCCGGACGTGAAGGGCGACACGCTGATGGATGCGGCGCGCCACCTGTGTCTGGGGGCCGGCGGCAAGCGGGCCCGCCCCATGCTCGTCCGCCTGTTCGGTGGCGTGGTGGGGGTGCCGGCCGCCCGGCTGGTGGATGTGGGTGTGGCGGCGGAGATGATCCACTCGGCCAGCCTGCTGCATGACGACGTGGTGGACGCGGGCATGTTCCGCCGGGGCCGCCCGACGGTGAACGCGCGCTGGGGCAACATCGTCGCGGTGATGAGCGGCGACCTCATCCTGTCCACGGCGCTGTCGCGGCTGTCCATGCTGGACGCGCGCCTGGTGCAGAGCGGGCTGGCCATCGTCACGGAGATGACCCGCGCGGCCATCGCGGAGGTGGAGGCGCGCGGCGACATGAACCTGCCGCTCACGCGGCTGCGCTACATCGCCGAGGGCAAGACGGGGTCGCTGTTCGGCTGGTGCGGCAAGGCCGCGGCGACGCTGGGGGAGCAGCCGGAGGCGCAGGCGCGCTTCGACGCCTTCGGCCGGCACCTGGGCGTGGCGTTCCAGATCGCCGACGACATCCGCGACATCCTGGGCACGGACGTGGGCAAGCCCCGGTACGCGGACGTGCACTCGCGCACGCCGTCGCTGCCCATCCTGCTGGCGGTGTCGCGGGACGAGTCCCTGCGCCGCAAGCTCAAGGACGCGTGGGCGTTCTCCGTCATCACCCCGGAGCGCACCCGGGAGATTGGCGCCGCCATCGAGGCCACCGGCGCGGTGGAGGCGTCCATGGAGATGATGAACGTCGAAATCGAAGCGGCGCTCGACAAGCTGGGGCCCTTCGCGAATGACGCTGCGGGCGCGGAGCTGATGAGCTGGGCGCACCGGCTGTCGGAGGGCATCGCGCAGCAGGTGAAGGGGCGCGCTGCATGAAAGGCTACCTGTGGACGGGGGGGGATCCCGGGAGCCAGAAGACCGTCGCGCCGCCGCAGAATGGCCGGCTGGCGCCATGGGAAGCCATCGCCGTGGAGGCGGTGGGTAACGTCATCGAGTTCTGGGGCTTCAAGCGCAACCAGGGCCGCGTGTGGGGCCTGCTCTACCTGCGCGGCGAGCCCCTGACGGCCGGTGAGATCGAGCGCGAGCTCGACCTGTCCAAGGGCGGCGTGTCCATGCTGCTGCGCGACCTGGAGCACTGGGGCGTCATCCAGCGGGTGCGCGTGCCGCGGGACACGGTGTGGCGCTACGCGGCGGAGACGGACCTGGTGCGGATGGTGACGCACGTGGTGGAGGAGCGCGAGGCGGCCTTCGTCACCCGCATCCGCGCGGACCTGTCCGAGGCGCGCCGGTTGGCGGAGGGCGCGGGCGGCGTGCAGGCGGAGAAGCTGCGGCGGCTGGAGCGCATGGCCGTGCTGGCCGACCACGTGGAGCGCGCGCTGCGGCTGTTCATCAAGACGTCCCGCCTGGACGTGGGCGGGGTGCTGGGCGCGTTCCGCGACGGCGCCCTGTCGCGCGGCAAGAGCGAGCGGTAGAGGCGGGAGGACACACAATGGATTCGCACTACGATCAGGTGATGAAGGCGCGCGAGCAGGCGGACGCGAACGCGCCCCGGCGCTACTTCGCGTACTCGACCATCCTGGACCGGGCCGCCTTCGACGAGTGGAAGCACCAGCACAGCTACGGCTTCTTCGAGCTGCCGGAAGGCCGGCTCGCCGAGGCGCTGGACGTGGACCTCGTCTACGACTTCCCCTCGCGCTGGTGGGGCGGCCGGGTGGCGGGCCTGACGGACGCGCCGGGCGCGCGGGTGTACGGCCGGCTCTTCGAGATTCCCGGCAAGGACTGGCCCATCGTCCAGCACAAGGAGGGCTTCGTCACCAGCATGTGCGTGGAGCGCACGGTGCGCGTGCGCGTGGAGGGCCAGGAGGTGGAGGCCACCGCGTTCGTGACCAACCCGCGCCGTGCGTCGTCGGACGGGCCGGTGAGCCCGCGCTTCGTGGAGGCGCTGGTGCGGGGCGCGAAGAGCGCCGGACTGCCCGCGGACTACGTGGAGCGGCTGGCTCGCGGCGAGTCGCGCTGAGCTACGGCCAGGCGGTGGCAGCGATGCGGTAGAGCGCTCCGGCGGCGGCGTCGCTGACGATGAAGCCGCCGCCCGGGGCCAGGGCCACGTCCACCGGCTGGCCCCCCCCCGCTCAGGTCCGGGCACTTGATGCCCGTGACGAGGTCCACCTCCTCCGTGGGCCGGTGCGTGGCCAGAGGCTCCCCGGGAAGACGGTGCCCCTTGTCGCCAGTCCGCCCCGTGCGGTTCCAAGAGCCGTGGCAGGCGACCCGCGCTCCGCGCTTCCATGCCGGGTCGAGCTCCCCATTGCCGAAGAACGTCAGGTCCCGTGGCGCTGAGTGCGCCTGGATGCCCTGGTCCGTCTTGTCGTACTGACCGGTGCCGTCGTCGAACGGGGAGGGTGTGTTGTCGCGGTTGTTGGCCGCCACCCACCGCGTGCCGGCACCCGGCTCCCACGCCAGCCCTTCCGCGCTGCGCAGGCCCCGGGCGAACAGTTCGAGTGAGCCGCCGCTCCGGTCTCATGGGCAGATGGCGCCGCGCAGCGGGTCGCTGGTGATGTCGCTCAGGTGCACGTTGCAGGTGGACGCGATGGCCACGTACACGCGGTGCTGCGAGTCCAAAGCCAGCTCCTTGTTCTCGTGGCCGTAGGCGCCGTGCAGCTCCGGGAAGAACGCGATGAATCGCGCGCCCGGAACCCGCGCACAGACCGGCACCGACATGCCTGAACGGATGCTCAGGGAGTTCGGCACGTCGAACGGATCGCCCCCGCATGCCATCCGGAACCTGGACCTGCGCCCACTGGAGGCTCCAGGGCAGCCTGCTGACCCCTGCCCACCACGCCCGCGTCCTGGCGCGAAGGGGAGGGCTGGAGACACGGGCCGAGTTGGACTTGCAGCCGGCCTGCAGGCACGCCAGCCCCAGCAAGGGCGTCAGCACTCGCGGTCGCCGCAGGGTCCTCTTTTTTCCAACCGCATTTTCCGACTGAACGTGACCTGAACAAACCTTCAGCCATTTTTCCACGCCTCCCGACAGCCCCTGAACGAGCCTGAACAAACCTTCAGGGAGTTTCGCCGTAGCGGGAATGTCCATGCCTACATGAACAAAAAAGCAGCCTGTGGTTTGATGGGTGAAACATGAAACAAGTAACAGGTAATAATATGTAATTGATTGTAGTGTTTGTCTTTGTTCTTCCGTGTTTCATGTCTGTCTTTGAGGCGTTGGTCATTGACCTCTGGAACAGAACGGCATGGACCGGGCTTGACGGCGGAAGGGCGTTGTGGCCTCATGAATTTGATTTCGATAATCAAAATTAAATGGAGAACGCGATGCTCGGTCAGGGATGCTGCAGGGCGGTGCTGGCGCGAGGCCCGTGCGCTGAAGTGACGCGGTGCAGCTGTGGGCACATCCACCTGGCGGTGGGGCCGGTGACGCTTCGCCTGGAGGAGGACGTCCTGCGCGCGCTGGGCCACACCCTGTTGGAGGCCATCCATCAGTTGGAGCTGCCGCACGCGCCCGCGCACGAGGCGGAAGCGCGGGAGCCGGCGCCTGCCGCCGCCCACGGGGCGCCCACCGGCGGGTGGAAGCAGTGAGCACCGTCCGGGGGACGATCCGCTGGGGCGGCTTCGAGCGCTCCGCGAGGGACAAGCGCCTGGGGTCCGCGTCCACGGGCCCCGCGGGCCTGCCGTCCACGCAGCGGCTGTCTCTGCGGCTGGAGGAGGGGACGGGGATTGCCCGGCGCCAGGCGGAGCAGTCCACCTTCCTGGAGGCGCTCTTCCACGGCTCGTGGAACGGCGGCGTCTATGCCCAGTTCGTGCGGGCGCGCCACTACGTGAACCACCTGCGCCAGCTGCACGTCGTCTACGAGGCGCTGGAGTCCGTGCTGCCGGCGCTGAAGGACGGCCCGCTCACACGCGTGCTGCGGCTGCCGGAGCTGCGGCGGGCCTCCGCGCTGCTGGCGGACCTGGACTGGTTCTGCGGCGACACGCGCACGAAGCCCTTCGCCTGCGCGGAGACGCGGCTGCACGCCGAGCGGATCCGCGAGGTGGCGGCGGAGGCCCCGCACCTGCTCATCGCCCATGCCTGGGCCCGCAGCGTCCAGGACCTCTTCACCGCGCCCCAGCGCTCGGCGCTCATCGCGAGGGCGTTCGAGCTGGAGAACGGCCGGGGTACGGCCTTCTACAACGCGGTGTCCGCGGCGGAGCTGCTCGCCTTCCAGGGCCGGCTCGTGGCCCGGCTGGACGAGGTGCCGCTGACGGAGGGCGAGGCCCAGGAGGTGGTGCAGGAGGCGCGGCTGGCCTTCCGCATCCAGGCGCTCATCTGCGACGAGCTGGCCCGGGACGCACCGGAGCTCGAGGGCCTTGGCGTTACGCCCGGGTAGGGTTACCGCGACCCCACGGAGGAGGTGGTCCGACCCACCGGCTTGGCCTCCTCGCCTGGGAGGGCGATGTGCCGTTTCGTGACAGGCACGTTAGGATGGCGGAACGTGACAATCCAGATGACCTCTCACATCGATCGCCGCGCTTTTCCTCGCATCCACGCGCCCCTCTATTCGCGCCCCGCGCGCATGAAGGTGGGCGAAAAGAAGCAGGTGCTCGACGTCAGCCTCGGGGGCGCGCGCATCTACTCGGATGATCCACAGGACGTGGGCTCGCGCCTGGATCTGGAGTTGTTCCTCCCGGACGGCAGCTCGGTGGAATGTACGGCGCGCATCGTCTGGGCCATCAAGTTACCCAAGGACGCCGTGGCCCGCTTCGAGGTGGGCCTGTCCTTCATCGACGTGCCAGAGCCCGTCCTGGCACGGCTGAAGACCGTGCTCGTCGCTGACGAGGGCTGAAGCCCGCCCTACGCCGCCGACGCGCTGTCCAGCTCGCGCAGGTCGTCCGCTTCCAGCTTCAGCGAGAAGGCCCCGAGCAGCTCCTTCACCTGCGGCACGGACGTGGCGCTGGCGATGGGCGCCACCACCGTGGGCCGCGTCGTGAGCCACGCGAGCGCCACCTGCGACGGCGTGGCCCCCCGGCGCTCCGCCACCTTCTTCAGCGCGGCGACGACGCCCCAGCCCTTCGCGTTGCCGTACTTCTTGAGCACGTTGCCCGCGCGCGGTGATGACGGCGCCGGCTGTCCCTCCTGGTACTTGCCGGTGAGGAAGCCCGCGGCGAGCCCGAAGTAGGGCGCCACGGCCAGGCCCTCCTCCGCACTCACCTGCTGGAGCGCGCCCTCGAACTTCGGGCGCTCCACCAGGTTGTACTCCGGCTGGATGACCTGGTAGCGCGTAAGCCCCAACCGCTTCTGCGTGTCCAGGGCCTCCCGCGCGCGCTCGGCGGTGTGGTTGCTCAGGCCCAGCGCCTTCACCTTGCCCGCCTTCACCAGCGCGTCGAAGGCGCGGAGCGTCTCCTCGAAGGGCGTGTTCGGGTCGTCGTAGTGCGCGTAGTACAGGTCGATGCTCTCCACGCCCAGGCGGCGCAGGGACGCGTCCACGCTCTTCTCGATGTGCTCGCGCGTGAGGCCCTTGCCCAGCGCCGTCTCCGCGCCGACCTTCGTGGCAATCACCAGGCGGTCCTTCGCCTTGCGCGAGGCGATCCACTTCCCCAGCACCGTCTCCGACTCGCCGCCCACGTGGCCGGGGATCCACCGCGAGTACACGTCCGCGGTGTCCACGAAGTCGCCGCCGCCTTCCACGAACGCGTCGAGCACTGCGAACGAGGTCGCCTCGTCCGCCGTCCAGCCGAAGACGTTCCCGCCCAGACACAGCGGGAACACCTCCAGGCCCGTCGCTCCCAGCTTCCGCTTCGCCGCTGCTCCTGCCGCCATGCCCCAGGTCCTTTCGGTGAGGCCGGGGCTTGCCGCTACCCCGGCGTGAACCACACCACCGACAGCGGGGGCAGGGTGAGCGTCGCGGATGCGGGCTGACCGTCCCAGCCCGTGGGCTCCGTGTGCACCTGGCCCCGGTTGCCCATGCCGCTGCCGCCGTACTCCCCGGCGTCGGTGTTGACCAGCTCCACATAACGGCCGTGGAGCGGGAAGCCCACGCGATAATCCTCGCGAGGCACCGGCGACAGGTTGGCCACGCACACCACGTGACGGCCGGGCGTGCGCGAGCGGCGCACGAAGGCCAGCACGTTCGCCGCGGACGCGTCCGGCTGCAGCCACTGGAAGCCCATGGGCTCGCTGTCCGAGTCATACAGCGCGGGCACGTCCCGGTAGACGCGGTTCAGGTCGCCCACCAGCTTCTGGATGCCCTTGTGGCCCGGATCATTGAGCAGGTGCCAGTCCAGGCTCTTGTCGTGGTTCCACTCCGCCGGCTGGCCGAACTCGCCGCCCATGAAGAGCAGCTTCTTGCCCGGGTGGGCCCACATCCACGCGAACAGCGCGCGCAGGTTGGCGCGCTTCTGCCACGCGTCGCCCGGCATGCGCCCGTAGAGGCTGCCCTTGCCGTGCACCACCTCGTCGTGGCTCAGCGGCAGCATGAAGTGCTCGCTGAACGCGTACAGCAGGCCGAAGGTGAGCTGGTTGTGGTGGAACTGCCGGTAGACGGCGTCCTTGGAGAAGTACGACAGCGTGTCGTGCATCCAGCCCATGTTCCACTTGAAGTGGAAGCCCAGGCCGCCCTCGCTGACGGGCTGGGACACCTTGGGCCACGCGGTGGACTCCTCCGCGATGACGACCACGCCCGGGTGCTTGCGGCGGATGGTGTCATTGAGCTCGCGCAGGAACTGGATGGCCTCTTCGTTCTCCCGGCCGCCCCAGCGGTTGGGGACCCACTCGCCGTGCTTCCGGCTGTAGTCCAGGTAGAGCATGGAGGCCACCGCGTCCACGCGCAGCCCGTCGATGTGGTACTCCTCCAGCCAGAACAGCGCGTTGGCGATGAGGAAGTTGCGCACCTCGTTGCGGCCGAAGTTGAAGACGAGCGTGCCCCAGTCCGGCTGCGAGCCCTGGCGTGGATCGGAGTGCTCGTAGAGCGACGTGCCGTCGAACTGGCCCAGCGCGTGACTGTCGCGCGGGAAGTGGCCCGGCACCCAGTCCACGATGACGCCGATGCCCTCCTGGTGCAGGTAGTCCACCAGGTAGCGGAAGTCGTCCGGGTGGCCGAAGCGCGCGGTGGGCGCGTAGTAGCCACCCACCTGGTAGCCCCACGAGCCGCCGTAGGGGTGCTCGGACACGGGCAACAGCTCCACGTGCGTGAAGCCCAGCTCCTTCACGTAGCGCGACAGCTCCGGCGCCAGCTCGCGGTACGTCATGGGCCGGTCGCCGTCCTCCACCACGCGGCGCCAGCTGCCCAGGTGCACTTCGTAGACGCTCCACGGGTGCTGGGCCGCGTCCACGTGCTTGCCGCGCGCCTCCAGCCACGCGCTGTCGCCCCAGGAGTAGCGTTGCAGGTCATGCACCACGGACGCGGTGGCGGGCGGCGTCTCCGTGCGGAAGGCGAAGGGGTCCGCCTTGAGCAGCGGGCCTCCGCCGTGGCCGGGGCGGATCTCGAACTTGTAGCGGGTGCCCTCGCCGACCTCCGGGACGAACAGCTCCCAGATGCCGGAGGACCCCATGCGCCGCATGGCGTGCAGGCGGCCGTCCCAGCCGTTGAAGTCACCCACCACGGAGACGCCCCGGGCGGTGGGGGCCCAGACGGCGAACGACGTGCCCTTCACGCCGTTGTGGTGGATGAGGTGCGCGCCCATGCGCTCCCAGAGCCGCTCGTGGCGGCCCTCGCCGGCGAAGTACAGGTCCATCTCCCCGATGGTGGGCAGGAAGCTGTACGGGTCGCGCAGCGTGAAGACCTTCTTGCCGGGGTACTCCACCTCCAGCAGGTAGCTGAAGGGCGCCGTGCGGCCGTTGATGCGCGCCTCGAAGACGCCGCCGGTGCGGTGCTGCATGGGCACCTTGCCCCCGAACTCCGGCAGGACGTGGATGGCCACGGCCTCCGGGCGGTAGGCGCGCACCACCACCGCGTCGCCGTCCGGGTGGACGCCCAACATGGAGTGGGGCTCCGGATGGCGCAGCTCCACCACGCGCTGCAGCTCCGCGTCCACCTGTGCTCTGTCCGCAGGCTTCCTCACTGGGCATCCTCCATCCGCAACAGGGCCTCGACGGGGATGCGCACCCAGTCCGGCCGGTTGGCGAGTTCGTAGCGCACTTCGTACAACAGCTTCTCCAGTTCGAAGGCGCGCAACATCACGTTGAAGGCTTCATCGCTGTCGGGCAGGAAGGCCGCGCCGCGCGTGGCCTGGCGGTAGCCCTCCAGGAACGCGTCGCGGGTGGGGCCCACGCGCCCGCGCGGCTGGCCGCCCTCCAGCGCCACGGTGGCCTCCGCGTAGTCGAACGAGCGGAGCATCCCCGCCACGTCGCGCAGCGCGCTGTACTTCTCCCGGCGCGCGGTGAACGAGCGGGACGGCTCGCCCTCGAAGTCGAAGAACAGCCACTCGTTCTGCGAGCGCAGCACCTGGCCCAGGTGCAGGTCGCCGTGGATGCGGATCTTCTGCCCGGAGGGCGCCACCTGCGCCAGCCGCTTCGCGTACGCGATGAGTCCGTCGCGCCGGCCCTCCAGGTCCGCGTGCAGCCGCCCGGCGTCCGCCAGCGTCACGCCCAGCTCGCCCACGATGGACGCGCTCCAGCGCTGCAGGTCCTCCTGGAGCAGCGGCTCCGGGGAGAACGCCAGGTCGTCCGGCCCCGCGGAGGCGAAGGCCTTGTGCAGCTCACCCAGCCGGGCGCCCAGCTCGCGCATGTCCGTGAGGAAGCCGTTGCTCAGCGCCTTCTCCTGGCGCAGCCGCTCCAGCGTGTACTTCCAGCCGTCCACGGCGTCCGGCACGAAGCGGTGCGCCAGCGCGAGCGTCGCGCCGGCGGGCCCCTCCAGGTTCAGCGCGCCCACCAGCTGCGGCGTCGCGCGGAAGGACGTCTTCGTCGCGAGGAAGCGGCCCACCTCGTATTCGGGGTTCACGCCGGCCTCCAGCTTGCGGATGATCTTGACGATGACCCGCTCGCCCAGCACCAGCGAGGTGTTGCTCTGCTCCACGTTGAGCCGGCGCACGGAGAGCGGCTCCGGCAGCGCCACGCCGCTGTCCGTGGAGGCGATCCATTCCCCCACCACGCGGCCGGACCCGGAGGCCACCTGTCTTCCCTCGCGCGCGAGGTTGAAGACGGCGCGCACGCACTCGTCGTCCTCCAGCGCGCTGACCAGGCCCTCCGGCGTCTGCCGGGCCTGGAGCTGGTAGCGCTCCGGGTTCCCCAACTCGTAGACGACCTCGATGATGGCCAGGGTGAAGGTGCACGTGCCCAGATCCATGATGACGTGGTCCACTACGCTGACGCTCTTGATGGGCCAGGCCTTGCCGGCGAACCAACGTTGGGCCTTGAGGAAGTCGGGCAGCTTGGTCAGGTCCAGGGGGATCACTCGGGGTTACTCCTTCGCCTGCAGCGGCTTGTCCAACCGGAACCACAGGAACATGTAGGGCCCCATCGACAGCTGATAGGGCAGGTCGCTGATGCGGGGGAACGGCGTCTCTCCAATCAACTCCACGGGGATGCTGCCTTCGAACTCGCGCAGGTCCAGCACGCCCGGCTGCGCGAAGCGCGACAGGTTGCAGACGACGAGCACCGTCTGGCCCTCCCACTCGCGCACGAAGGCCAGCACCTTGCGGTTCTCCGTGGTGAGGAAGCGCAAGGAGCCCATGGCGAAGACGGGGTAGCGCTGGCGGATGCCAATCATCCGCTTCACCCACTGCAGCAGGCTGGACTTCTGCCGCTCCTGGGCCTCCACGTTGATGGACTGGTAGCCGTAGACGGGGTCCGCGATGACGGGCGCGAAGAGGCGCGCGTAGTCCGCGCGGCTGAAGCCCGCGTTGCGGTCGCCGGTCCACTGCATGGGTGTGCGCACGCCGTTGCGGTCGCCCAGGTAGATGTTGTCCCCCATGCCGATCTCGTCCCCGTAGTAGAGGACCGGCGTGCCGGGCAGGGTGAAGAGCAGGCTGTGCATCAGCTCGATGCGGCGCCGGCCGTTGTCCATCAGCGGCGCCAACCTGCGGCGGATGCCCAGGTTGATGCGCATGCGCGGGTCGGTGGCGTACTCCCGGTACATGTAGTCCCGGTCCTCGTCCGTCACCATCTCCAGCGTCAGCTCATCGTGGTTGCGCAGGAAGATGGCCCACTGGCAGGACTCCGGGATGTCCGGCGTCTGCTGCATGATTTCCACGATGGGCGTGCGGTCCTCGCGGCGCACCGCCATGAAGAGGCGGGGCATCACCGGGAAGTGGAAGCCCATGTGGAACTCGTCGCCCTCGCCGAAGTACACGCGCACGTCGGCGGGCCACTGGTTCGCCTCCGCGAGCAGCACCTTGCCCTGGTACTCGGAGTCGATCGTCTTGCGCAGGCGCTTCAAGAACGCGTGCGTCTCCGGGAGGTTCTCGCAGTTGGTGCCCTCGCGCTCGAAGAGGTAGGGCACGGCGTCGCAGCGGAACCCGTCCACGCCCATGTTGAGCCAGAAGCGCATGACGTCCAGCATGGCTTCCTGCACTTCGGGGTTGTCGTAGTTCAGGTCCGGCTGGTGGCTGAAGAAGCGGTGCCAGAAGTACTGCTTGGCCACCGGATCCCACGTCCAGTTGGAGCGCTCCGTGTCGGTGAAGATGATGCGCGCGCCCTTGTAGGACTCGTCCGTGTCGCTCCAGACGTACCAGTTGCGCTTGGGGCTCTTGGGATCCCTGCGCGCCTCCTGGAACCAGGGGTGCTGGTCGCTGGTGTGATTGACGACCAGCTCGATGATGATGCGCAAGCCCCGCTTGTGGGCCTCTTCCACCAGCCGCTGGAAGTCCGCCAGCGTGCCGTAGTCCGGGTGGATGCCGTAGTAGTCCGCGATGTCGTAGCCGTCGTCGCGCAGCGGGGACGGGTAGTGCGGCAGGAGCCACAGGCAGTCCACGCCCAGCTCCTGGAGGTACGGCAGCTTTTCAATCAGGCCCGGGATGTCCCCGTGGCCGTCTCCGTTCGAGTCATGGAATGCGCGGATGTGCAGCTCGTAGATGAGCGCTTTTTTGTACCAAAGCGGATCCAGGTCCATACGCCTCTCGGAGGGAGTCACTCGAAGTAGTCGAACGCGTGTTCGGTGCGGCGGTAGCGGTACACGGCCCAGATGGCCGCGGGCTGTTCGGGCGTCAAGCGCACCTGCACGTCCGGGCCCTGCCAGAGCGAGCGCTGATCAGCCATCAGCTCTTGCACCTGATAGGTCTCTTCCGCTGTGACGCCCAGCCATTCCATGGGCACGCGGAGCAGCGCTTCCTGGGGCGCGTACGGATCCAGGCTCACCGCCACCAGCACCGTACTGAGCCCGTCCGGCGAGCGCTTGCCGTAGAAGACGACGCGGTCGTTGTCGGACTCGAAGAAGCGCAGGGCCTGGTAGTGCTGGAGCGCGGGGTGCGCCTTGCGGATGGCGTTGAGCCTGGCAATCCAGTCGGAGATGTTGCCCGGCCGGTCCCAGTCCCAGGCGACCAGCTGGTACTTCTCCGAGTCCAGGTACTCCTCCTTGCCCGGCACCGGACGGCCCTCGCACAGCTCGTAGCCGGAGTACATGCCCCACACGGACGACAGGGTGGCGGCCAGCGCCACGCGCAGGCGGAAGGCGCCAGGCCCCGCGTTCTGGAGGTTCTCCGGGAGGATGTCCGGCGTGTTGGGCCAGAGGTTGCCGCGGAAGTAGTCCGCCACGGGCGGCTGGGTGATCTCCTCCAGGTACGTGCGCAGCTCGTCCTTGAAGAGGCGCCAGGTGAAGTACGTGTACGACTGGGTGAAGCCCACCTTGGCCAGGGCCTTCATCACCTTGGGGCGGGTGAAGGCCTCCGACAGGAAGAGCACGTCCGGGTGCAGGTCCTGCACCTCGCGGATGAGCCAGTGCCAGAACTGCATGGGCTTGGTGTGCGGGTTGTCCACGCGGAAGGTCCGCACGCCATTGTCCACCCAGTGCAGGACGACGGACCTGAGCTCCTTCCAGAGGGCGTCCCGCGCGGGGCCCATCCAGTCGAAGTTGACGATGTCCTCGTAGCGCTTGGGCGGGTTCTCCGCCGTCTTGATGGTGCCGTCCGGGCGGTGCTGGAACCACTCCGGATGCTCCTTCACGTACGGGTGGTCCGGCGAGCACTGGAAGGCCAGGTCCAGCGCCACTTCGATGCCGTGCGTCTTCGCCGCGTCCACGAACGCGCGGAAGTCCTGCAGCGTGCCCAGCTCCGGGTGCACGGCCTTGTGGCCGCCCTCCGCGGCGCCAATGGCCCACGGGCTGCCCACGTCACCGGGCTCCGCGCGCAGGCTGTTGTTCTTGCCCTTGCGAGCGGTCCGCCCGATGGGGTGGATGGGCGGCAGGTAGACGGTGTCGAAGCCGAGCTTCTGGATGTACGGCAGCCAGGCCTGGGCGTCCTTGAACGTGCCGTGGGTCTTGCCGTCACGCCTGGCGGAGCGGGGGAAGAATTCGTACCAGGCGGCGTTGCGCGCCTTCTCCCGGTCCACGAACACCTCCAGCACCTTGTCGTACCTGCTGGCGAGCGTGCGGTCCGGGTGCCGGGACGCGGCGTCCGCCAGCTCGGAGGACAGCGCGGCGAGGAGGTGGTCCGGCGTGGGCGGCGTGCGCAGGCGGGCCCCTGCCTCGGCGAGCAGCCGGTGGTCCTCCGCGGACTTGCCCTTCGCGCGCGCGGCGGCGCCTTCGAGCAGCGCGGCGCCCTCCAGCAGCTCGCTCTTCACGTCGCGGCCCGCGTCCACCTTGCGCTTCAGCTCATGCGCCCAGGTGCGGAAGAGATCCGGCCAGGCTTCAATCGTGAATTCGTAGCGGCCGTTGTTCGCGAGCGGGATGGCCCCTTCCCAGGCGTCGTTGTTCTTGAAGGCGAGAGGGGCCTCCGCCCAGTCCGTCTTCTGTGCGGCGGGGGTGACCTGGCGCCAGCGGGCGACGGCCACGAGGACGTCGTGGCCCTCCTTGAAGATGTCCGCCCGGACGGTGAGGGTCTCCCCGGCGACGCGCTTGATGGCGTAGCGCCCCGCGTCCAGCTCCGGCTGGACGTTCTCGATGAACACGCTTCCGAGTCGTTCGGTCATATCGGCTGGCGGCCCCTTATAGGACTCTGAGTCAGTGGCTCCAGGCAGCAATGTGCGGGTGTTGTTGATTGAAGATGGCTGCCGCCTGGTCGCGTTGGCCTGTCAACGTTAGGAACGGAGGGAGCGCTCGCCCAGCCCGAGGCGCTGGGTGGATGGGTCCCGATGGTTGAAGCTGGGATCCGCCCCTCCGGTTGCGGTATCCGGGACGAACATGGCGCCCAACGACTCCGCTGCTCAGCAAGCGAGTGACCTGTCGGCCGACCGCGACCTGCTGAGGCAGGTGGCGCTCGGCGGCGCGGAGGCCATGCGGGTTGTCTACGCGAGGTGCTCCGCGCGGGCGTTCGCCATCTCGGTGCGGCTGTTGCCCACGCGCGCGGACGCGGAGGAGGTGCTGCAGGAGACCTTCCTGGAGGTCTGGCGGCGCGCGCGCGAGTTCGACCCGGAGCGCGGCGGGCTGGAGACGTGGGTGACGACGATCGCGCGCACGCGGTCCATCGACCGGCTGCGTGCGCTGGGCACGGTGTCGCGGATGGTGGAGGGGGTGGCGCAGCAGCCTCCGCCGGTGAGCGCGACGCCGCCGTCACCGGATGACGCCGCCGCCGCGGTGCAGGACCAGGGGCGGGTGCGGGCGGCGATGGCGCAGCTGCCGCCGGAGCAGCGGGAGGTGGTGCTGCTCGGGTATTTCGACGGGCTGTCGCAGAGTGAGATCGCGAAGAAGACGGGTCAGCCGCTGGGGACGGTGAAGACGCGTGCGCGGCTGGCGCTGGAGAAGCTGGCGGTGCTGCTGGATGCGCCGCCGGTCAGCGCGTCCGGCTGAGTGCAGGACAGCAGCCCTGTTCCGCGGGGACGGGCGGTGGGGCAGGCCCCGGCCGCGTCCTCCTTGCCGCTGTCGGGAAGGGCCCCAAACGTTGCGACTGTTTGGCGAACCCGAGGGAGGGGGCGGACATGCGCAAGATGCGGGAGACGGGGACGGCGTTGATGAACGCGCGGGAGATGCGGCTGGTGCTGGCCAGCGCGCCGCGCAACCTGATGGAGCTGTCCCGGCGCGAGCTGATGGGGATGGTGCGGCGCGCTCGCGGCATGGTGGACCAGTACGAGAAGCTGGCGCGCCGGCTGCGCCGTGAGGCCATGCGCGTTCCCATGGGCAGCCGCGTGATGGGCGGGCGCATGGACACGCGGCGCAAGGCGGCGCTGTTCCGCAAGGCGCTGACGCGCTTCGAGTCGCAGTTGCGGCGGATGGAGATGGTGCCGGCGCGCAAGGCGAGGCCCGCGATGCGCAAGCGGCCGGTGGCGAAGAAGACGCTGCGGCCCGCGGCCCGCGCTACGGCGCAGCGCAAGAAGGCGGTGATGGCGAAGAAGGCGCCGCGGCCCGCGGGCTATGCGCGCAGGGGCCCGGTGAAGGCGCGAGCGCACAAGGCGCGGCGCATACCGGCGATGAAGGCGCAGGCGCACCGGACCGTGAAGGGGCGGACGCCGGCGCGTCGGGCCGCGACGCGGTAGCGGATTTCGGGGGAGGGAAGCCGGGTCGCGTCCAGCTCGTGGCCTGGCGAGGGGGAGGGGAGCTGGACTGTGTCCGCCCCGCTGCGGGGCGGACACGGTGGTCGTGTGCGGAGTCCGTTGCCAGAAGGTCGCCGGCAAAGTCGGCGCGAAAATCCGGAGCAAGCAGTGGAGTCCAGGCCCCACCGGCACAAGCGCTCCAACTCAAGCGCCAGCGTACGGGGCTTCAGGGGCGAGCGCGGACGCGAAGGGCCTTCGCCGCACGCGACGCGGACAGGCCCAGGAAATGGGAAAGGAATCGCCAGAGGCCTGCAGTCCACGCGCCCAAGGGACCCTGGGCGTCATGAATCGTTTCGCCCTCCCTGCGCACCGCCACGAAGCTTGGGTCAGCAGTGCCAAGGGGCGAAGGCTCAGGTTGCAGGAGGTCACCTGCCGTGGGCGAGGCGGCAAAACCTGTCCGACAGTCGGACAGGAGGCCCAGGTTCACGTCCATCACGTTCCCGGAGCCTTCCCCATGGGTGGCGCGGAGGGCGAATGCTGGGGCCGCTGAAGACGGTAGTGCCGATGAGGATGCGCAGGCACCAAGCTCCTCGCCGCGGAGGTGCCGCTCCATTGCTGCGTCATGAGCGTCGGCTGATGAGGAGGCGCTGGCACCACACTCCTTGCTGCGGAGGTGCAGTTCCGACGCTTCGTAATGTGCAACGGCTGATGTGGAATCGGCGGCGCTACATTTTTCGCCGCAAGGTTTCCGCTCCGGCGCTTCGTCCTGCGCGGTATCGGTGCCGTGCTCCTCGACACAGGGGCGTGCCTCCATTGCGACAGCCTGCGAGGTGGTTTGCGCGGAGGAGGAGTCGTCAGCGCCACGTTCCTCGACGCCAGGGCGTGCCTTCGACTCATCCGCCGGGCCGCTGGCTGGTGCGGGCGCCCCGACGGGGGCCTCCCGAGCGCATGGGGCCTCGGGGGCCGCAGGTACCGGGGGCGCCGGGGCAAAGGCGTCCAGCACCCGGTCGTCGCGCGCCTTCAGGAGTGCCGGCAGCTTGTTCTGAAGTGCCTGCACGTCGCGCTCGTGCAGGATCGCCGTCACGCAGAGTGCCCATGCGCGCAGCGCCTCTCCGCCCATGAGCGGCATCAACCGGGCTGCGCCGCCCAGGAATGCCCGCTGCAGGGACTGGACGAGGAGCACGTGGCCGGGACGCGCCGCCACCCGCGCTGCCTGCCGCAGCAACTCGAACTCCACGTGCGCGCAGGTTTCCCCTGACTCCCAGTGCGCCGCGTCCTGGAGCTGGAAGCACGTACTCCCCAGCCGGTCCAGGTCGAGGTCCGAGGCCCTCGCGCAGCAGTCGGCCAGAAGCTCCACCAGCACCTGCCGCTTGAGGCTGAAGTAGCCCTCCAGGAGCCACCGGGCCTTCGGGTTGCGGGCGTCATGAAGCGCCAGGCCCAGGTTCTCCAGCGTCAGCGACTCATCCAGCGCCACCGCGCGCGTCTTGCGTCCGGAGCGCTGCACCACCAGGCCCCTCGCCGCCAGCCGTCGCAGCGCCTCGCGGATGGTGCCCCGGCACACCTCATAGCGGCGCGCCAGCTTCGCTTCCGAGCCAAACTGCCCGCTCGGGTGCAGCCGCCCCAGCGCGATATCGCGCTCGATTTGCGCCTCCACATAGGCCACGAGTCCTCGCCGTTCCATCCCCATCCCCATTCCTCGTTCCAGCATCGCAATCCAACCACAGGGGTCTGACATGGACGTGCGGGCCCACCCACCGCGCCGACTTCCGGGCCAGCGCGCCCTCGGGCCGCCTGGGGCGAAAACCTGTCCGACAGTCGGACAGGTTTTGAGGCAACCGGCCCCGAGCGGGCGCCCCTGTCCGTGCCCTACCTTGGCGATTGCGCACGCATGACTCGCGCCCCTGCCGGGCCGGTGTGGCCTTGGGCCTCATGCGGCGGAAACTTGTCCGACTGTCGGACAGGTTTTGACGGAACCGAGCCCGGGCGGGCACCTCTGTCCGTGGCTCACCTTCGTGTTCGCGCATGCACGACGTCTTGGTCCCACGGCCGAGGTCCGTGAGTCAGTCTCCTGGTGGAACGCTTCGGGGCGCGGGATTTGCTGACGGCTTGCGTAGATGACGGCCCATGCGGAAATCATGGCCGTACGCAGTGGTGATGCTGCTGGTGCTCTTGGGAGTGCCTCGGCTGCCGCACCACTTCATCCCCGACCGACAGCTGGCGCTGACGATGTCTCCCGTCGTCATGTTCGCCCTGCTGGTGCCGACCGCCCTCTACTTTCTTCCTCGCTACCGCCGGAGCAAGCAGCTCACGGACGAGGGCTCCAATTGCTGTCGGAGGGGAGGGTGGCCGCTGCGCTCGAGCGGTGTGCGTGGATTACGTGGTGAACCGGTCGCGTTGAGGCAGAAGCCCGTCAGGTCGATAAGCTCGTGCCAATGAGCTCTCTCGAACGAGGGTTGCCACCCTTGAAGCAGGTGTCTACTCCCAGCCTGGCTCCCCTGCGCGAGGTGGGCAACGCGATGTTCGCGCTGGCGGACGTGGACTCGCTGGGCACTCCGAACTTTGAAGATCCGGACGTGGAGGAGTATCTCAGGAAGTACGGTGCTCCTCCCGGCCCGGAGCGTGATTGGTGGCTTGAGGCACAGTGCGGCCTGGAGTTCGTCCTCTGCCTGGACCTCTACATCAAGAGCGTCAGGGTCATCGCCGAGGAGTCGGCGGAGTTCGAGCACGTGCTCGCGCATCTGCCCTTCGCGGCTGAGGAGTCCTTCCGAATGAAGCCTTCCGCCGAGGAGCGGGAGCGTCGCGAGGGCCATGGAGGCTGGGCGGTGTGTCGGATCGACACGCATGGGAGCACGTTCGAGGTGGAGAGCTTCTCGCGTGAGGGCTCCGCACGCTGCTTCGCGAACCTCCTGGATGCGCGCGGACACAAGCAGGGATATTTCGTCGAGCCACGCGGCGTGCTGCCTCCACTGCCGTCTGGCGACCCGGGTCCCCACCAATGGGTCCTGCTGCGCCAGGACGAGAACGGCGTGCGCTACGAAATCGAGCGCGCACGTCGGCCTCAACGGCTGGAGTGGCTGGCGGAGCAGTACAACAAGGAGGCTCGCCACAAGCAGCACTGGTTCGTGGAGAGGCTGCCTCCCGTCACTCCGGCGGCGACAGCAGCGGACCGGTGAAGGCGACCTCCAGGCCTCCGTACTCCGAGGGGGCCAGGGCCATCTTCCAGCCGTGCAGCTCCGCCACGTTGTGCACGATGTGCAGGCCCAGGCCCTGGCCTTGGGGTTCGCGTGTCCGCGCGTCGTTGCCTCGGAAGCGGCGCTCCAGGAGCCTGGAACGCTCTTCTTCGGAGATGCCGGGTCCGTCGTCGATGACCCTCAGGTGGAAGGTCTGCTGGCGCGTCGTCTCCAGCACCACCGCCACGTGGCCGTCCTCGCGCCCGTACCGGATGCCGTTGAGCACCACGTTGCTCACCGCCTGTTCCAGCAACGTCTCATCGCCCATCACCCAGGTGGGCGTCGCCGGAACTCCGCTCTCCAGTGCGATGCGCTGTGGCCTCGCGATGGGCTGGTGACGGCCCAGCACCCGTGACACCAAGGCGTTCAGGTCCACCGGCGCGTGCTGCACCTGCGGTGCTCCCGCCTCCAGCCTCGCCGCCGCTCCCAGGTTGTGCACCAGCGAGGCCATGTAGTGCGCCTCGCTCATCGCGGACAACATCAGCCCCGCTTCCAAGGGCTCACCCGCTCGCATCCGCTGCTGCATCGCGGCCAGGTGCCCCTGCAACACCGTGAGCGGCGTCATCACGTCGTGCGTCGTGTTCGCCAGGAAGTCCCGCAGCGTCTGCTCGCGCGCGTGCTGGTGCGCCATCTGCGCCTGGAGCTCCGCTCGCGCCTGCTGGAAGGCCCGGGCAAGCTCGGCGATTTCGTCGCTGCCGTTCACCGTCACGGGCTGCTCGTAGCGGCTGACCGATGAGGCTCGCACCTCGTCCGTCAGCCGGCGCAGGCGCTGCACCACCGGCCCCAGCGCCACCACCATCGCGGACAGGAGGATGAGCGTGGGCACTCCCCAGACGTACAGCGGGGGCAGTCCCACCTCCGGCGACTCCGCGGGCTCGACCCGGCGCGCGAGCACGTACTCGCAGGGGCCTCCATCCCAGGGCATGCGCAACAACAGGTCCTGCACCAGCGCGCCGTCCGCCTTCGAGTAGCGGCGCACGCCCACTCCGTCTTCCCGCACGCCCTTGCGCAGCTCGTCGTCCAACGCTGGGGCCTGCGGGTTTCGCGAAACAAGCTGTCCGTCGAACGGGTAGAGGGACACCGGCGGCAGGCGCCGCCCCATCGGACCCCGGGGCCTCAAGCGCGGCGGACCTTCGTCCCCGGGCCTGGGGCCTCCCGAGGCAGGACCGTTGTTGCCCGAGGGCTCGTTCGGACCTTCGTCCCCGGGCCTGGGGCCTCCCGAGGCAGGACCGTTGTTGCCCGAGGGCTCGTTCGGACCTTCGTCCCCGGGCCTGGAGCCTCCCGAGGCAGGACCGTTGTTGCCCGAGGGCTCGTTCGGACCTTCGTCCCCGGGCCTGGAGCCTCCCGAGGCAGGACCGTTGTTTCCCGAGGGCTCGTTCGGCGCGACCGTGCCGGAGGGCGGGCCTCCGTTGCCGTCGGGCAGGCCTTCCCGCTCCCACGGTGGACGCTGGGGGGAACGGGCGCGGACCATCCAGGTCTCGGGCGCGGCCTCGCAGCGCTCCCGGCCCCCGGACTGCATCTGCGACAGCGTGGACGCGATGATGACTTCGTCCGTCGTGCGGCGGCGCACTGAGTGCTCCACCTGCACCAGCGCGAACACCGCAGGCACCGTCACCGCCACCGCCGTGAGCGCCAGCCGCAACCGCAGCTTCACGCATCCTCCCCGGGCACCAACCGGTAGCCCACGCCCCACACCGTCTCCACGCACTTCACCGGCCCCAGCTTGCGCCGCAGCCGCGACACGTGGACGTCCAGCGTTCGCTCCGTGCCCTCACGCTCCGGATCCAACACGTGCTCCACCAGCCACTGCCGCGTCACCGCCTCCTGGGGCCTGCGCGCCAGCGCCACGAGCAGCCCGAACTCCACCCGCGTGAGATCCACCGGCCGCCCCTGGACCAGCACCGTGCGGCCCTGCAGGTCGATGCGCAGCGCTCCCACCTCCACCACCGCCTGCTCCTTCTGCAACGTGGGCCGGCGCAGGCGCGCACGCACGCGCTCCACCAGTTCCTCGGGCCAGAAGGGCTTGGTCATGTAGTCGTCCGCGCCCAGCTTCAGCGCCCGGACCTTGTCCAGCGTGTCGTTGCGCGCGCTCAGGATGAGCACCGGGACCTCCGAGAAGGTCCTCAGCGCCTTGAGCATGTCCAGGCCGTAGGTGCCCGGCAGCATCAGATCCAACACCACGAGGCTCACGTCCGGCAGGTCGCCGGACACCAGCAGCCGGCCCTCGCGCCACCACACGGGCTCGAAGCCCGCGCCGCGCAGGTGCCCGACAATCTGGGACCCGAGCGGGTCGTCATCTTCCACCAGCAGGATGCGGTCGCCCATGCTCCATGCCTCCCTTCGGACACCCCCCGGAGTCCTCCGGGGGGGGCCGGCTCACCCTGGTTCAGGGCATGCCACCGTCGAAGCCCGGCGGCGGAGGCCCCAGGCCGCCATCCCAGCCAGGCGGGGGGCCCATGCCACCATCGCCCCCGGGCGGAGGACCCCCGGGGCCTCCGCCCCCGCCACTGCCTCCCGGCATGGCGCAGGATGCGTTGTTCAGCGACGAGCGGATGACCAGCGTCTTGGACGCCAGCATCGCGCCGTCCGCCATGCGCTGCGTGGCGAAGAGGTAGTCGCCCACCGCGTCTCCAGAAACCACCGTGTCGTTCTGGTTGGTCGTGTCGCGCTCGCCGCGCGTGTTGTAGAGCGGCTGGTTGTTGATGATGTCGTCGCTCGTCGAGTCGTCGAAGAACAGCTGCGACGTGACGAACTCCTGGCCGTTCACCCGCACCGTGAAGTGGATGTGGAGGGTGCGGCTGCTGTACCAACCGGGGAAGCAGGTGTCGAAGTCCACGCGCCCGTTGGCGTCCGTGGTCTGCACGCCCCGGAACCACCGCGCCGCTCGGGCCGTCGCGTCTCCGGACGTGCAGAAGTCGCTCGCGTCCTCGCCGGAGTACAGGCCCTCCGGGCCCGCGTGCCAGATGTCCACCGTGGCACCCGGGATGGGCTTGCAGGACTCGTCCACGACGAGGAAGGCCAGGCGCACCGGCAGGCCGTCATGGCCCTCGCTGATGTCCTTGCGGTCCACCGTGGTCGCGTAGCAGGGCCCCAGCGTGGCCTCGCAGGCGAGGTTGCACACCGTGCCCAGGCCGGACGCGAACGGATCCGGATACGCGGCGGCGGCCGTCATCGCCGCGGTGCCTCCCGTGGCCCAGAAGCCCGGGTCCACCACGCCCGCGTCGGTGCCCGTGCCCGCGTCGGCCCCGGTGTTGGTGTCGCCGCCCGTCGTGTCGTCGCCTCCACAGGCGACGAGCAGCTTCGCCACGGGAACCGCGGCCAGCGACAGGCCAATGCCGCGCAGGATGCTCCGGCGCATGATGACCTGGGGGGAAAGGTCCTGAGGGGATTCGCTCTTCATCCGGGGTTCCTCCGGGAGCTCGGGAGCCAGGGACGGCGAGAGTGCCGCCCTCGGGACCGCCCGGGGCTGACCGGACGGCGAACCGGGTTATCTCGGCAGAACCTTAAGCAATCCTTGCGCGCAAGGACCGCGACTCAGGAGAAGCGCACGCGGAAGGCGGCGAGCAGCGGACCCGCCGCCCGTCCGTCCGCCGTGGATTTCGGCCCGCCCTCGGGGAGCGTCGCGCCCAGCTCCTCCAGCGCGGGCTTCATGGACTCGAAGGCGTGGAGCGCCTCCGCCGCGTTGTCGAAGAAGCGCGGATGCGACAGCCAACCGGAGATGCCGCAGGTGACGACATGGAAGGACCGCGAGTCGTCCGCTTCGTAGGTGAGGCGCAGGAGGCCGCGGAAGCCCTCGTCCCGCACGACGGTGCCGCCCTGGCTGCCCATGCCCCCAAGCGTCGCGCCGCCCTCGTAGTCGCCCCAGCCTGAGTCCGCGTTCATGCCCCACGCATAGCACTCCAACGGCTGACGCGGGCGGCGTGACAGGGAGGCGCCGCGCCGTTGCCCGTGGCCCCTGTCTGCCGGAGCGAGCGGCGCGCCGGGTGGGGTTGCACGCCGGTTGTCGGCCTCCGCGCACCGCCCAACGTTTGCGGTGTGGGGGATGCGTCATGTCCGCGGAAACCATCCATGAGCCGCGCTACACGGAGGAGATCGTTCCCTTCCTCGCGGGTGACGGCCGTGCGCTGCACCTGGTGCACCTGCGCGGCGTCGAGAAGGCGGACAAGGGGCCGGTGGTGCTGGTGCACGGCGCAGGCGTGCGCGGGAACATCTTCCGCGCGCCGGTGCGTCAGACCGTGGTCGATGCGCTGATTGAAGACGGCTACGACGTGTGGCTGGAGAACTGGCGCGCCAGCATGGACGTGGAGCCGGGCGAGTGGACCCTGGACCAGGCCGCCGTCCTGGACCACCCGCCCGCAATCCGCACCGTGCGGGAGAAGACGGGCGCGGACAAGATCAAGGCCGTCATCCACTGCCAGGGCTCCACCAGCTTCACCATGGCCGCGGTGGCGGGGCTCCTTCCGGAGGTGGACCTCATCATCACCAACGCCGTGTCGCTGCACCCGGTGGTGCCCAAGACGGCGAAGGTGAAGCTGCACTACGCCGTGCCGCTGGTCGCGCACCTGACGCCCTTCCTGGATCCGCAGTGGGCCTACGGCGGCCCCACGCGCACGGCCCGGATGCTCACGCGCGTGGTGCAGGCCACGCATCACGAGTGCGAGAACCTGGTCTGCCGCTGGACGAGCTTCACCTACGGCACGGGCTTCCCGGTGCTGTGGCGCCACGAGAACCTCAACGCCCAGACGCACGACTGGCTCCAGCACGAGTTCGGCCCCGTGCCCTTCAGCTTCTTCAAGCAGATGGACCAGTGCGTGCGCGCCGGCCACCTGGTGCCCGTGGAGGGCTTCCGCGCGCTGCCGGAGGACCTGGGCGTGCGCGAGCCCCAGACGGACGCGCGCTTCGTCTTCTTCGCGGGCGAGGAGAACCGCTGCTTCCTCGCGGAGAGCCAGCGCCGCAGCTTCGAACACCTGGAGCACTTCCACCCGGGCCGGCACGCGCTGCACCTGCTGCCGGGCTACGGCCACCTGGACGTCTTCATGGGCAAGCGCGCATCCCAGGACGTCTTCCCCCTCATCCTCTCCGAGCTGGATCGCTCCGCGCTCCACTGACGAAAGGCAAAGCCATGTTCCTGCCTCGACGCATCCAGACCCAGTACGGCCGCTATTCGCGGGTGGATGACATCCCGTACGCGCTGCCGGTGGACTCGAAGGGGGCACCCGCGATGGTGGCCGCCTTCACCGTGGACGCCCGCCGCGCGGCGGCCCTGCTGCCCGGCAATGAGCTGCACCCGCTGCGCCTGTCGCGCGACCGGAGCGTGCTGCTCGTCTCCGTCATCGACTACAAGCAGACGGACATCGGCGCGTACATCGAGTTCAGCATCGCGCTCGCGTGCACGCACGGACGCAGGCCCGCGCCGCCGCTGTTGCCCCTGCTGTTCCAGAAGCGCTTCGGCGTGGGGCAGTACGTGGTGGACCTGCCGGTGAACACGGAGATCTCCGTGAAGGGCGGCAAGGGCATCTGGGGCATGCCCAAGCACCTGGCCCGGCTGGACTTCCGGGTGGAGGACGGCTCCGTGAGCAGCCGCTACGAAGAGGGCAGCCAGCAGGCGGTGCGCGTGCGCATCGAGCGGCCGAAGCTCGCGTGGCTGCCCGTGCGGATGTCGGCGGTGAACTACTGCGCCTTCCGGGGGATGCTGATGAAGTCCACCATCTACTTCCGGGGCCGCTTCGGCTTCCGGTTGGGGAAGCGCGCGTGGGGGACGCTGGAGCTCGGGGATCATCCGCGCGTGCAGGTGCTGAGGGACTTGAGCATCTCCCCGCGCCCGTTCCTCACCGGGTTCTTCCCGGCGTCCAGCGGCGTGCTGGATGATCACTTCGAGGCGTGGTTCCTCACCCAGCCCACGCTGCCTCCGGACACGTATCCGGAGGGACTCAAGAGCGTGGTGGACCTGGGCCAGGACCAGACGCCCATGCCGCCTCCGGAGTCGGAGGGAGCGCCGCCGAGAGCGCTCCATGCCGTGGGGCCCCTGCCCGAAGCGCGTCCGCGGGAGGAAGCGCGTCCATGAAACGCGGCGGCCGTCTGGATCTGGCGAACGCGTGCCTGCTGTTCCTGTGCACGTCCATGTACCTGGGCACGGGCTGGTCGCTGATCCTCTTCACGTTCCCCATCGCGCCCCAGCTCACGGTGGACAACTACTACCTGCAGTTCGTGCCGCAGGTGCAGGCGGCCACGCGGTTCTTCACCTGGATGACGGCGGTGATGCTGCTGTCCTCCGGCGTGCTGGCGTGGCGCGAGCGCAAGGCGGCCCTGCGCTGGTACCCGCTGGGCGTGGGGGTGGCGGTGGTGGTGGCCACGCTGCTCACGCGCATCTACATCTTCCCGTACAACGACGAGATGGCGGCCGGCATCACGTCGCCCGAACGGCTGAGAGAGGTGCTGGACGCGTGGATGCGGATGAACCGCATCCGCGTGGGGCTGTGGACGGTGCAGTGGCTGCTCACGCTGGGCTACTTCGTCCACCGGGTGCTGCGCGCGGAGCAGCCCGCGGGGGAGCGCTGGCGCCTGGGGCTGTCCGCGCCGCCGCGCCGGGAGGTCCACGCATGAGCCCGACCGCGTCGCGGTGGCTGGAGCGACAGGCCCGCGTCAACGGGCGCCCCTGGCGCTGGGCGCTCGCGGCCATCGGGTGGATCACCGTCGCGTCCGGCGCGGCGCAGCTGTTCCTGCCGGGGCTGGAGCTGCGGCTGCTGCACGCGGATGCGTCCGCCGCGCCCGCGCACTTCTTCCGCATCGTGGGCATGTTCATGGTGCTGTTCGGCGGCCTGCTCCTGCACGGCCTGCACGAGCCCCGCGCGAACCCCGCCGCCTTCCTGTGGACCGGCCTCCAGAAGGTGGGGGCCTGCGGCATGGTGGCGGTGGGCGTGGCGCGCGGCCTGCTGTCGCCCCTGGCGCTGGGAGTGGCGGCGTTCGACGCGCTGTCCGCCGTGCTGGTGCTGGGGTTCTACGCGTCGCTGCGCCAGCGCGAGCAGATCATCACCGTGCTCAGGCCGCAGACAGAGGAAGCACCTCCGGAGATCACCAGCCCCTCCGTCAGCGCGCTGCGGGTCGCGGAGGCGACCCGGAATGGCGCGCCTTCGCAGCGGCCCCTGCGCACGTTCGGGGAGGTCACGGCCGTCCAGCCTTCCCCGGCGGAGGCGCCCCGGCGTTCGCTGGTGCTCGCGGGGGGCGGCATGCGCGTCGCGTGGCAGGCGGGCGTGCTGCGCGCGCTGACGGACGCGCGGCTGACCTTCTCCCACGCGGACGGCACGTCCGGCGGCATCATCACCCTGGCGATGTGGCTGTCCGGCCAGTCCCCCGCGGAGATGTGCGAGCGGTGGCGGACGCTGGACGTGAAGGACTTCGTGTCGCTGATGCCGCTGGACGAATACGCGCGGCCCTGGAAGCTCCCCGCGCTGGGGGACGCGGACGGCATCATCCAGCGCGTCTTCCCCCACCTGGGCGTGGACGTGGACGCCATCCGCGCGAACCGCGAGCGTTCCGGCACCTTCAACGTGTGCGACTTCACCCGGAAGACGAACGAGGCCATCCCGCACACGGACGTGGACCGCGACCTGCTGGTGGCCGGCATCTCCCTGCCGCTCTTCATGCCCCCGGTGGTGAAGGACGGCCACCTGTACCTGGACTCGGTGTGGATCCAGGACGCCAACGTGATGGAGGCCGTGCGCCGCGGAGCGGACGAGGTGTGGATCGTCTGGTGCATCGGCAACACGCCCCGGTACGCCGACGGCTTCTTCCACCAGTACGTCCACATGATCGAACTGAGCGCGAACGGCGCGCTCTTCGCCCAGCTGGCGCAGGTGCGCGAGCTCAACGCGCGCATCCTCGCGGGCGAGCACGTGCCGGGGCACTCACGGCCCATCACCGTGCACCTGATCAAACCCGCGCACCCGCTGCCCCTGGACCCGGACTTCTACGCGGGAAACGTCACGGCGGAGACCCTCATCGACCAGGGCTACTCGGACGCCTGCCGCTACCTGGCGGTGGCGGACGGCCAGGGCCTGCCCCTCACCCCGGAGATCACGCAGATGACCGAACCCGCCTACGACCTGAGCTTCCGCGAGACCATGGCCGGTCCGCTCGCGATGGGCACCACCGACCCCGAGGCGGGCGCCCACGACGGGCGCTCCACGCCCTTCACCATGCACTGCACCATCACCATCGACGACATGGAGGCGTTCATCCGCGACCCGGACCACGCGGCCCGGCTGGTGGCGCACGTGCAATACAAGCCGCTGGGCATGGACCTGCCCGTGCGCGAGGGGAGCTTCAACCTCTTCCGCTCCACGGATGATCCGCGCACGAAGATCATGACCTACGGCCTGCGCTTCCAGGCGAACGGCCAGGACTACTACCTGGACGGCACGAAGACGCTGCGCGACGACCCGGGCCCGGACCTCTGGCGCGACACCACGCGGCTCTACAGCTACCTGCACGCAGGCGCGGACGCGCGCGGCCCGGTGGTGGGCGCGGGCGTCCTGGTGCTGGGCATGCGCGAGCTGCTCCACCTGGTGGCCAGCATGCGCTCGTCTCGCGGGGGCGTGGAGGGCGCGGAGATGATGGCCCGCTTCGGCCACCTGTTCCTGGGCGCGCTCTGGGACCTTTACGCCCCGGAGGCGCCGGTGCGCGAGCGCGAAGGGGAGGCCCCGCATGGCCACGAGGGATGAGCACTTCGACGTCGTCATCGTGGGCTCGGGCTTCGGCGGTTCGGTGATGGCGTGGCGGCTGGCGGAAGCCGGCCTGCGGGTGTGCGTGTTGGAGCGGGGCAAGGCGTATCCACCGGGCTCCTTCGCGCGCAGTCCGCACGACATGCGCCGCAACTTCTGGGACCCGAGCAAGGGCATGCACGGCCTGTTCAACCTCTGGTCCTTCCAGGGGCTGGGCGGCGTGGTGTCCTCGGGGCTGGGCGGTGGGTCGCTCATCTACGCGAACGTGCTGCTGCGCAAGGACGAGAAGACCTTCATCCACCAGGACCTCCATGACGGAGGCTACGAGGACTGGCCCGTCACCCGCGCCGACCTGGAGACGCACTACGACGCCGTGGAGCGGATGATGCGCGTGCAGCGCTATCCGCTGGAGCATCCGCCATACTCCACCACCGCGAAGACGCTGGCCATGAAGCTCGCGGCCGAGCGCCTGGGCCGCGCGGGCGACTGGCAACTGCCGCCGCTGGCCGTGACGTTCGGCAACCCCGGCGAGGTGCCCGTCCCGGGCGAGCCCATCCGCGAGGAGTTTCCCAACCTCCACGGCCGCACGCGCACCACCTGTCACCTCTGCGGTGAGTGCGACGTCGGCTGCAACACGGGCAGCAAGAACACGCTCGATTACACGTACCTGTCCGCGGCGAAGCGCGCGGGGGCGGAGCTGCGCACGCGCGCGGAGGTCACGGAGCTGTGGCCCGCGGAGGGCGGCGGCTACGTGGTGCGGTACCTGGACCACACGGACACGCCGGAGGACGTGCCGCGCGAAGGCCCCCAGTCCCTGCTGCCGCGCAGCACCGTGACGGCGGACCGGCTGGTGCTGGCGGCGGGCACGTTCGGCACCCCGTTCCTGCTCCTGAAGAACCAGCGGAACTTCCCCGGGCTGAGCGGACGCTTGGGCACGCGCTTCTGCGGCAATGGAGACCTGCTGGGCTTCATGCGCCAGTGCCACGACTCGAGCACCGGCAAGCAGCTGCCGCGCATCCTGGAGGGAGGGCACGGGCCGGTCATCACCAGCGCGCTGCACTTCCGGAGCCAGGAGGAGGGCGGCACGGGCCGGGGCTACTACATCGAGGACGCGGGCTACCCGGAGTTCGTCAACTGGCTCTACGAGGGCGCGCAGCAGGTGCCGCTGGTGGAGCGAGGCCTCAAGCTGGCGTGGCGCCTGATTCGCGGGTGGACGGGACACGCGCACGACTCCGACGTGAGCGAGGAGATCGCCGAGCTCCTGGGGGACTGTCTGGGCTCCGCGACGTCGTTGCCGCTCCTGGGCATGGGGCGCGACCTTCCCAACGGCCACATGCGGCTGACGGACGACGGGATGCTCGCCATCGACTGGCGGATGAGCGGCTCGCGCGAGTACTTCAATCAGGTGCGCCAGTCGATGGCGGACATCGCCAGGACGCTGGAGGGGAGGCTGCTGCAGAACCCGCTCAGCTACTTGAGCCGGGTCATCACCGTGCATCCGCTGGGCGGCTGCCCCATGGGACATGGGCCGGACGAGGGCGTGGTGGACGCGACGGGTGAGGCCTTTGGCCACCCGGGGCTGTACGTGGCCGACGGCTCGATGATGCCGGGCCCCGTCGGGCCCAACCCGAGCCTCACCATCGCGGCGCTCGCGGACCGGTTCGCGGATGCGCTCATCGATTCGTTCCGCCGGGGCACGCGGGGACGCACGTGGCGGGAAGCGGAGGAGGGGCCATGGCCGTCCGCGCCTCCGATGTGAGCCGCCTCCCGGGCCAGCGCGTCGAGCCCGAGCCCCAGACGCCTCCGGGCCGGAAGATGGTGTCGTGGTACGACCCGGCCGTGCTCGCGAAGTCGGGCATGAAGGCGCTGCTGTCCGGGACGTTCGGAAAGCAGGCGGACCGGCGGCTGCTGGATGCCGTCTCCCGGCCGCAGCCGCTGGCGTTCGACTACTCGGTGGACGACACCGGCCATCCGCGCGACGAGCTGTGGCTGGACTACGTGGCGGACCTGGGCGACGGCTGGGACTCCACCTACGCGGTGGCGTCCACCGTGATGGCGCCGGAGCTGGCGCTCACGGACGAGGACGGCAAGACGCATGTCACGCGGGGCGGCGACGTGCTCGTGTTCGGCGGGGACGAGGTGTATCCGACCGCGAGCGTGGACGAGTACCAGGCGCGCACGGTGGTGCCGTACGAGGACGCCCTGAACAAGCGGCGCCACCGGCCACACCTGTTCGCGGTGCCGGGCAACCATGACTGGTATGACGGCCTGGTGTCCTTCACGCGCCTGTTCTGCCAGGGCCGGCGCTCCAATGGCTGGCGCACGCAGCAGCAGCGCAGCTACTTCGCGTTGAGGCTGCCGCACGGCTGGTGGCTGCTGGGCACGGACTTCCAACTGGAGTCCGACCTGGACGCGCCGCAGGTGGAGTTCTTCCAGAAGGTGGCCGGGCAGATGCGCGCCACGGACCGGATCATCCTCTGCAACGCGGAGCCGGCGTGGGTGAAGCAGCAGGTGATGCCTCACGCGGGGCGCGGCTTCCTGGACCACAACATCGACTTCCTGGAGCAGGAGGTGCTGGGCAAGAAGGTGAGCGTCTTCCTGGCGGGGGACCTGCACCACTACCGCCGGCACGAGAACGCGGACGGGCGGCAGAAGATCATCGCGGGTGGGGGAGGGGCGTTCCTGCATCCCACGCACCTGCCCAAGGTGGACCAGAGTCCAGGCGGCTTCGTGCAGAAGGCGAGCTATCCGTCGCGGAAGACGTCCCAGTGGCTCGCCTGGCGCAACCTGCTGTTCACCGCGATCAACCCCTGGTTCGGCGTGTTCATGGGCGTCGTCTACACGCTGCTGGGCTGGGGCGTGGCCGCGAACCTCAACGAGGGCGCGGTGGGTGCGCCTTCGTTCCGGGAGCTCATCAACGCGGCGTTGCAGAGCACGGGCTCCATGGTGCTGGGGGCCGGCGTGGTGCTGGGCGCGATCGCGTTCGCGGACCGCCGGAGGGGACCGCTCTGGAAGAAGGCCGCGGGCGTGGCGCATGGACTGGCGCACATGGGGGTGGCGCTGCTGCTCACGTGGGGCGTGTCCGCCATCGCCTCGCCGCTGGCGGCGGAGCTTCAGTGGAGCTTGCGGCGGGATTTCTTCAGCGGGCTGCTGCTGTTCGGCGGCGGTGCGCTGGTGGGACCGCTGGTGGTGGGCGTGTACCTGCTGCTGTCGCTCAACGTGTTCTCCTGTCACCCCAATGAGGCGTTCTCGTCGCTGTCCATTCCGGACTGGAAGAACTTCCTCCGGCTCCACTTCGACGCGGACGGCCAGCTCACGGTGTACCCGGTGGGGTTCCGGCGGGTGCCTCGGCGGTGGAAGCGGGGGAGCGGACCGGAGGAGCCGGTGTGGGTGCCGGACCCGACGGACACACGGGCGACACCGCCCCGGCTCATCGAGCCGCCCATCGTCATCAGCCGGAAGAAGGCGCTTCCGGGGAAGCTGGAGACCGGTCCACCCGGACCCGCGGACATGATGGTGGACGAACACCTTCCCGGCGGAGCGGTTTGAGCGGCGCGGGCCAAAGTCCTACGCTGCGTCCCATATGAAGGCGATGCTCCTGTCCCTGCTCTTGCTCGGCGCCGCGCCGTCCGGCCCCGCGCCGTCGTCCCTGCCCCCCGAAGCGCTGGGGGCACCCCCGCTCGTGGATGCGTCTCCGACCGCGTGGTCGTGCACCATCGACACGCTGCGCGCGGGCAAGGAGTGCGTGTTCGAGGCGGAGGTGCCGCCCGCCAAGGGCGCGAACACGGACGTGGAGTCCGCCAACATCAAGCTGCTGAAGGACGCGTCGCGCGCCCTCTGCTCGGAGGCCGTGAGCATCGCGCGCGACGGCACGCCCGACCCCAAGCTCGTCGCCGTCTGCGAGCGCAAGTACGCGGACGTCGTGGGCCGCTGCGGCATCGAAGGCAATACGCCGGTGGTGGATGCCAAGGGCCGCTTCGCGCCCGAGGCCCGCGCCTGCTACCGCGCGCTGTCCTCCGTGCTCCAGGACGTGCAGCTGATGGCCTCCGTGGCCTCCACCTGTTGTGAGTGCGCCGCGCGCAGCCAGTGCCCCGGCAACGGAGAGAGCTGCTACGCGGCCGTGTCGCGGCAGCAGGCCGGGCCCACCACGCTCGCGTGCATGGACGAGCGCTGCCGCGACGCCTGCTCCATGATGCTGCCCCCGTCCGCGTCCATTCCGCGCCAGTCGCCGTCGCGCGGAAGCCCGCAGCACACCGACTCCGCCGCGCTGTAGCGCGTCCACCGAGCCGTCGCACTTCAAGGAGCCTCGCGCCATGCCCCGTCTTCCGTTGCTGACCCTCCTGGGTGCGCTCGCCACCGGCTGCGGTGCCTCGCACTCCCACGTCGCGCTGGAGGACCGCGCCCTCACGGACGCACCTCCGCCGCGGACGCCGCCCCCCGCGCCCCGGACTTCCGTCGCCGCGGAGGAACCGCCCCTGTCGCCGCATGACGCCCGCGCGTTCCTGGCCCGCTACTCCACGCCCGCCGCGTGCGAGACCGCCGCCCGCAGGCTCCAGGCGACCTCTCGCGACGACGCGTGGCTGGCCCTGAAGGTGTGCGCGGAGGCCCCTGGCTTCACCCAGCTGGGCGCCGTGCTGGGCAGCGCGTGGGCGGAGGACCTGCGCGTGCGGCCGGACGCCGCCAACCTCATCGCCCGCGTGGTGGCCCAGCGCGGCGGCAGCGTGGACGGCGAGCTGCGCCTGCTCCACGCGCGCAAGGTGCCCATCTTCTCGCTCGCGTCCGCCGTCGCCCAGCCGGACACCTACCGCGGCCGCTACGTGCTCCTGCGCGCGCAGGTGGCGGACCAGCGCTCGGAAGGGGAGCGCCCCACGCTGTGGCTGGTGGAGCAGGGCCTCCAGTCCGTGGCCTCCCGCCGCGAGGTCGGCGTCGCCTACCACTCCGACACCGTGACGGAGGCCTCCGGCGACCTGGGCGGACGCACGGCGCTCACCGGCGAGGGCCGCATGGGCGGCTCCATCTTCACCCGTGAAAGCAACACCCAGTCCGCCTCCGAGCGCACCTTCGACAACCTCTCCGAGGAGACCGGCCGCGAGGCCCTGGGCCGGCTGGCCGCGCCGGATCCCTTCCTGGAGACCCGCCGCGACTACGTCATCCTCGCGCGCTTCGACGGCCTGCGCGTCACCTCCGGCATGACCACCGACGACGAGGACGAGGGCCCGAAGATCCCCGTGCTCACCATCGTCAGCTACCACCTGCCGCAGGCGCTCGCCGTCTACTGACGGGCCGCCGCGCCCGTCAGCGCTTCACCGGCGCCGCCGTCGCCGTCGCCGTCAAATCCCGCGACGGCGTGCCGGAGTAGATCTCCACGTCCGTGGCCACCCACGACCCCAGCCGCTCGCCGTAGGTCGTGTGCACCAGCACACCCGGGTGCAGCTGGGCGCGGGCCACGCGCTTGCCGTCGCGCAGGATTCGCGTGGACGGCGCCACCACGAAGGGCCGCTCCACGCCGTCGTCGTCGCGCACCGTGAAGCCCCGCGTGCCCGAAAGCGTCACCGTGCCGTAGAAGTCCGGCACGTCCTCGGCCACCACCGAGCCCGCGCTCCCGCTCCCGCCGGTGCCTTCCTCCGTGGGAACCTCCGCCAGGGACGAGAACACCGCGAGCGGCGGCACCCTGCCGCTCTCCGCGACGGCCCCGTCCCGCGACTGGCACGCGCTGACGCCCAGCACGAGCCCTCCGACGACGAACAGCCACCTCCCCCATCCCTGGCGCATGGCCCCCACCTCTCGTGCGTTGGTGCTCCCAAGATGGGGCGGAAACCCGGTCCGACAACCACCCCCGGCAGGGAGGTCCGCCCCAGTGTCACCCGGGCCACGGGGACCGCGACCGCGAGTGGGGGCAGGGGAGCGCCGTCAGTCCGGACCGGACACCAGCCCGTGCTTTCGCAGGAGCTTGCGCAGGTAGACGCGGTCGATGCCCGCCTCGCGTGACGCCTTGGAGACGTTGCCGCCGCACCGCTCGAGCAGCGTGCGCAGGTAGTCGCGCTCGAAGCCTTCGATGAGGCGCTCCTTCGCTTCCTTGAAGGGCAGCTCCAGCGCCAGCGACAGCGTGTCCTCCGGGTCCAGGTCCGGCGACAGGGCGGGGCGCGCGACCGGCGTGTCCGGCAGCTCCGGCAGCGCGGACTCGCCCAGGCTCACCACCCGGTCCACCACGTTGCGCAGCTCCCGCACGTTGCCCGGCCACGGGTACTGGGCCAGCAGGGCGCGCGTCTGGTCCGACAGGGCGCTGGGCGGCTTGCCCATCCGCTCCAGCACGGTGTCGATGAGCAGCGGGATGTCCTCCGGCCGCTCGCGCAGGGGCGGCAGCGTCGCGCGCAGCACCGCGAGCCGGTGGAACAGGTCGCCGCGGAAGCGGCCCGCCTTCACCGCGCCCTCCAGGTCCTGGTGCGTGGCCGCCACCACCCGCACGTTCACCGAGCGGTAGTCGTTGGCGCCCACCCGCTTCACCTGCCGGCGCTCCAGCGCGCGCAGCAGCCGGGGCTGCACCTCCAGGGGCAGCTCGCCGACTTCATCCAGGAAGAGGGTGCCGCCATGGGCGCGCTCGAAGGCGCCCGCCCGGTCCGCCTGCGCGCCGGTGAAGGCGCCCTTCACGTGGCCGAACAGCTCCGACTCCAAGAGCTGCGGCGCCACGCCCGCCAGGTCCACGATGACGAAGGGCCCCTTGGAGCGCCCGCCATGCAGGTGCAGCCCCTCCGCGCACAGCTCCTTGCCGGTGCCCGTCTCGCCCTGGATGAGCACGTCGGACTCGCCCTGGGCCACGCGCTCCAGCAGGGTGAAGACCTCGCGCATCCGGCGGCTCTGGCCCACCAGGTTGCCGAAGCGTTCGCGGTTGGACAGGGGCAGGGTGTGCGCCTTCTCTCCCTCCGGGACGAGCTTCAGCTCCGTGGTGCCCAGCGTGAGCACCGCGCCGGGGCGCACCTCCAGGGTGGTGAAGCGCATGCCCTCGCAGAACGAGCCGTTGCGCGAGCCCGCGTCCACCGCCTGGATGCTGTCCTCGCGCACGTCCAGCAGCAGGTGGCTGCGGGACACCGCCCGGTCCGCGATGATCACATCCGAGCTGGCGTCCGCGCCCACCCGGTAGCGTCCGGGCGCCAGCGGGTAGCTCTGGCCCGCGTCCGGGCCGGACAGCACCAACAGCCGCACCCGCACCCGCGCCGAGCGCATCGCCGGCAGGGCGTCCGTGCGCAGCTGCCGGTCTTCCTCCCCGCTGTCGTCCCCGAAGCGCGCCACGGCGCGGACCATAACATACGAAAACAGAAAGGCCCGGCCTCCCCGCACGCACCGGAAAGGTGCGTCCTGGAAGAGGACGGGCCTGGGAGGAGTCCAGGAGCCTGAAGCGGCGGTCAGGCCGGCGGCTTCGCGTGCTTGTAGAAGAGCACCAGCGTGTAGCAGTGGAACTCGTTGTCAGAGGACTGGCAGACGACCCGGTCCACGATCTCCAGGTCCGCGTTGCTCTTGATCCAGCGGGTGACGTTCTCACCCAACTCTTCCCGCTCCTTGGCCTTCGTCGCGGAGAAGACCTTCACGCCCGTGAACATCGCCTGCCACTCCTTGTGGGTGGTGAGAAAAGGCTTGACCGGGGGTTATCGCACACGCCGTTTCGGGGTGTCAAAAATGCTGCGGACCAAAAGTCGTGATCCGCGAGGGAGCGGGGGAGCTGCGCGGGGTGGGGGTTTGCAGGTGGACCGGCATGCATAGGTTCACCCGGTCGCACCCGGTTCGTGGATTGGGGCGGGGCTCGGGGCCATTTCCGGCTCCAGGGCATGGGCGGAAAAAGGGGGCAGGACCGTGGACATGAAGACGAAGAAGGACCTGGCGGTCGATTTCATCAACACCATCCGCACCATGGAGCCGAGCGCGCTCAACGCCCTCATCGTGAAGGAAGCGGGCGAGGAGCTGGCGCAGTTCTTCCTGAACTACAGCGCGAACCTCATCTCCAAGGATCCGTCCCGGGTGCTGGAGAACACGTCCTCGCTGATGCTGATGGGCTACCTCATCCGCACGTACGAGGAGAAGAACAGCCAGGCCAAGCAGGGCAACTTCCAGTCCTACGCGTACGCCTGAGGGCCTCGAGCACGCGGGCTCGACAGGCCCGGGGAGGCCTGTTAGGCACGCGTCGCCCATGCTCATCGACCTACACGCCCATTCCCACCTGTCCAAGGGGTGCGACCTGGAGCCGCGCGCCGTGCTGGAGCGGGCGGCCATGTTCGGCCTGGACGCGGTGGCGTTCACCGAGACGAACACCCAGGACGGCTGCGACGAGCTGTTCGAGATCGGCGCGAAGTCCAAGGTGAAGGTCTTCGTGGGCCTGGAGCTCGTCACGGACCGGGGCCAGTACCTGTGCTTCTTCCCGAAGCCGGAGCTGGCGCCGGAGCCCGTGCAGATGTGGGGCAGCAACCGGGAGAAGCCCTGGAGCGCCGCCGAGTGCCTGCCCAAGGTGAAGGCGCTGGGCGCGGCCATCGTCGCGGCCCGCCCGTTCGACCGCGACGTGCCCAACCCCGCCATGGACTACGTGCGCTCGCTGTCCGGCGTGCTGTGCGCCGTGGAGGGCTACAACGCCAAGGTGAAGCAGACGGCCAACGACCTGGCCGTGGAAGCGGCTGACGTCCTCAAGGTGCCCTGCGTGGGCGGCAGCGACGCGCGCGGCTCCCTGGACGAGATGGGCCGCGGCGCCACCTTCTTCAAGCGCGACGTGCTCACCCAGGCGCAGCTGGTGGAGGAGCTCTTCAAGGGCGACTACTGGCCGGTGATGGCCGGTGAATTGCCCCGCCTCACCCGGCCGGGCGAGGCCCAGGCCCAGCGCAAGGGCGGTGGCGGCAAGAAGCAGCACCGCCGCGGCGGCCGGCGCTAGCCGGGCGCCAGACGCTCAGGGCAGGATGGCCTTGCCTGCCTCTTCCGCGCGCACCAGCTTCCCGTCGGTGAGGAACACCTTGCGGCGCTCGCCGGTGTAGCGCCACTCCTCGTTCTTCGCGGTGCCCTCCAGCGTGCGGCGCACGGACTCCGGCGGGCCCCAGGCCATGCGCACCGCGTCCGCGGGCATGTCCGGCACCAGCGTCTTGGTGCGCACGGCCTCCCTCACCGCCGCGCTGAAGCCGTTGAGTTGCTGCGTCAGCGGGTGGGGGGACAGCGTGCTCCCCAGCTCCGCGCGGAACGCGTCCTGCCGGTCCAGATTCGGCGGCAGCACCATCACCACCTGCTCGCCCGCGGGCGCGCCCTCCACCGTCACGTACACCCACGGCCAGGTGCGCGGGGAGTAGAGGACGCGCTCGGTGACGACCCACGCGGTGGGGAACTCCACCTTGGTGATCCGCACGCGCGAGCCGGCGGGGAGGGTGGCCTGGATGGGGCCGGGGTTGATGGGCTTGCCCTGGGTGTCGTCCACCAGCCGCACGTCCTCCGGCGGGTAGGGTGTCAGCAGCCGCTTGGACGCGTCCCCGAAGAAGGGCGTCAGGTAGGCGGAGACGCGCAGGTACTGCTCCGCGTCCGGGCCGCTGAGGCCGCGGTCCAGCGCGGCGCGGTCCTCGGGGGACATGCGGGTGGCGGACGCGCAGCCGAAGGTGGCTGCCGCGACCACGAGCGGCACCAGGAGACGGGACGACAGCGAGCGGAGGGAACGCGGCATGGCACCTGGAGGCACGCGGGGTGGGGCGCGCGCGCTTTCAGGTGTCTGCTTAGCCTAGCGGCTGGCCTGCGTCAGCGCTGGCGTGTCCGTCGCCGCGAGCTTGCCGTTGCGGCAGCCGCGCTGCGGAGGACACACGGGCCCGCGTCCATGCGGATCCGCGACCAGGAGGAACCGCCCCTGCCCCCGCGCATCCGTCAGCTCCGGATGGCCGCACAGCGCGCAGTGGCGGGGGGGACGCTTCGAGGGAGGGAAGGGCACGCGTGAAGTCTGCGGCCTCCCCGCGCCCCCAGCGAATTTTCAGCCGGGGGCGGTGGGACGGTGGGACCTGGGGCGCTACGACTTGTCGCCGGACGCGGACGGCGTGCTCGGCGCGGCCGCGGGAGCGCTGGGCGCCGTGCTGGTGCTCGACGTCGACGCGGACGAAGAAGACGCGGACGACGACGAGGACGACGAACCGCCGCCGTCCTTCTTCGTGGAGCCGTACAGGTCCGAGTACCAGCCGCCACCCTTGAGGTGGAAGCTGGAGCGGCTGACCTGCTTGCTCAGCGTGTTCTGGGCGCCGCACGCGGTGCAGACGGGGGGCGTCGGGTCGGACATCTTCTGCAGGACGTCGATGGTCTTTCCACAGGCCGAACAGCCGTACTCGTAGATGGGCATGGGGTGGGTACCTCGTCTCGATGAGTCAGTTCGAAGGGGATTGGGCCTGGGCGGACAGCTGCTTGCGCAGGCCCTCCGTCAGGTTCAGGCGTTCGAAGGCGCGAGTAACAAGCTCCGCGGGCGCGCCGTGCTTGCGACCCACGACGTTGGCCAGCGAGTGGAGATCCGTGGCGTCCGGCAGGGCGTCCTTCGCCAGCCGCTCCAGCTCCTTGCGGAGCGCGTCGGCGAAGCGCTTCTGGATGCCCAGGTCCACCAGGTACTTGTCCCGGCCGAGCAGATCCAGCCGGTGGGTGAGGTGGCCCGTGGCCAGCACCTCGTTGCGGAAGCGCTCGCGCAGGGCCTCCACCACCTCTTCCAGCTTGAGCGCGTGCGTGAGCCGCTGCAGCTCGCTGGGAGACAGGCCGAGCGCCCAGGCCACCCGGCCGGCGGCGCCGCGCTGGGACGCGTAGGCGGTCTCGATGTTGTGGCGCTCGCGCGCCTCCAGCGTCTCCATGATGCCGTGCTGGCGCAGCACGTTCTCCATGTCGACCTGGGTCATCTCACCGCGCGGGCCGTTGTAGCGGTGCTCCAGCGTGCGCAGAAGTGAGTAGCGGTGCTCCGTGGCCTCGATGGCGGCCTCCAGCGTCTCCTTGCCCTCCGCGCGCGTCAGTTCAAGGAACGACAGTCGCTGGGCCTCCACGCGGGTGAAGCGGCCGCGGGGGCGGGGCAGCTCGCGCTTGAGG